>DVKZ01000104.1 GCA_018715775.1 Candidatus Fimousia stercorigallinarum
CTGTTATGTTGAAGATTTCGATCATATAGACTTAGATGCAGTATACAGCCTGATTCCAAGTGCGGAACTGATCGCGGATAAAGAGCAAGTCAAAGAATTATGTATCTGTATTCCACACAATCACGTACGGGATGGAGAACAACTGATCACAGTTTATAAAGAGGAAATCAAAGGACTGCTCGAATATGCAGGTATGGATAGTGGTAAGGCAGAAGAATTGATCGAAGAGCTTACATGTGGATCGAATCAGAAAAACGGTGTAAAAGGCGGATTTTTATGGAATCTGGAAAAAAACAGAGACTATTCTTATGAAAATTCCGTGTACGGTGATTATGTGTTGCTCCTTTCAAAAGCCAAATGACAATTGGTGTCAGATTTGTTACAATAGCCTGAGAAAGGCAGGTAACAAAGATGAAAAAACTGATATTAGCCTCCGGTTCACCGAGGCGTAAGGAAATATTAGAACAGGTGGGACTTGATTTTTGTGTTTTTCCAAGTGATGTGGAAGAAGTGATCACAAAACAGGTTCCTTCTGATATTGTCATGGAATTATCAAGACAAAAGGCGGAAGACGTATTTCAAAAACAGAAGGAACAGGATGTAATCGTACTGGGAGCAGATACTGTAGTAGCCTATGAAGGGAAAATACTCGGAAAGCCGAAGGATAAAGAGGATGCGGCAGCAATGCTGCGTATGCTTAGTGGACAAAAACATTCTGTTTATACGGGAGTGACTTTGATCAGTTCCGCTGGAAGAGAGACTTTTTATGAAGAGACACGGGTGGAATTCTATCCGATGAGTGAGAAAGAGATCCGGGACTATGTAAATTCAAAAGAACCGATGGATAAAGCCGGGGCTTATGGAATTCAGGGAAAGGCAGCAGTATTTATTAAAGGCATTGAAGGAGACTATTATAATGTTGTCGGTCTTCCGGTCGCAAGAGTATCACACTATTTACAAAAAATGTAAAATAATACTTGAAATGTAAAAAAATGTATGTTAATATAATTTCAGGAAAGGAAAAGCGTCGAAACCTCCTTTCAAATGAAATATTAATCCGGAATTCTATGCTCTAATAAAACAATCCCCAATTTGTTACAAGAATTCAGAGATTAACCCCATTTAAATATGATGATATACACGCAATTCCATTCAAAACAATTGAAACAATCGCAGATTCCGGAACGGATGCAAGCATTTTGACCGGGAACTGCATTGATGATTCTTTCAAACAAATGGTGACGATGCTTTTTCCTTCCTAAACTTTATATAATTAGGCAAAATATAAATATATTTTAATAAAATGAAGGCTTGAATAGATAAAAACACTGGAAAATGACAAATATTCCATGTATAATGGGTTATATTGAAGTTTTTTATATGTAATATTGCAAAATAGATTTTTTGAATAGAGACAGGAGGATAAGTCATGCCAGTGAAATACGTATTTGTAACCGGCGGAGTAGTATCAGGACTTGGAAAAGGAATTACGGCTGCTTCTCTTGGTCGCCTATTAAAGGCAAGAGGTTATAAGATTACAAGCCAGAAATTTGACCCGTATATTAATATCGATCCGGGTACTATGAACCCAATCCAGCATGGAGAGGTATTTGTTACAGATGACGGGGCAGAGACAGATTTAGATTTGGGTCATTATGAGAGGTTTATTGATGAAGGCCTGAATAAAAAGTCGAATGTGACAACCGGAAAAGTATATTGGAGCGTTCTTTCCAAGGAACGCCGGGGGGACTTTGGAGGTAATACCGTACAGGTGATCCCTCATATTACAGATGAGATCAAGAGCCGTTTCTACCGTGGGAATGAGGAAGAAACACGCCAGGAAGTTGCGATCATTGAGATCGGGGGAACAGTCGGAGATATCGAAAGCCAGCCGTTTTTAGAGGCACTTCGTCAGTTTCAGCACGAAGTCGGAAGAGAAAACTGTATTCTGATTCATGTAACGCTGATTCCATATTTGAAAGCATCAAAGGAATTAAAGACAAAACCGACACAGGCTAGTGTAAAAGATTTACAGGGAATGGGAATCCAGCCGGATATTCTTGTTTGTCGTTCGGATTATCCATTGAATGACGGTATCCGAAGCAAGATTTCTCAGTTTTGTAACGTTCCTTTTACGCATGTTATCCAGAACCTGGATGCGGAAGTCTTATATGAAGTACCGCTCATGATGGAAGAGGAACATTTGGCAGAAGTTGCATGTGAATGTCTTCATCTTCCATGTCCGGAACCAAAGCTGGCGGAGTGGATCGATATGATCAATCGCTGGAAGAATCCAAAGCATCATGTAAAAGTAGCATTGGTCGGCAAGTATGTCAGTCTCCATGATGCATATATCAGCGTAGTGGAATCCTTAAAGCACGGCGGCGTTGCGAATGAAACCGATGTTGAGATCCAGTGGGTGGATTCGGAACGTGTCAGTTCCTATAACGTCGATGATGTATTAAAAGATGCGGATGCGATCATCGTACCGGGTGGATTTGGAAACCGTGGAATTGAAGGCATGATCACAGCAATCCGCTATGCCCGGGAACATCAGATACCGTATTTGGGTCTCTGCCTCGGCATGCAGCTGACTCTGGTAGAATATGCCCGCAATGTGATAGGCTGGAAAGATGCCCAGAGCCATGAATTTAGCGAGACGACGACTCATCCGGTCATTCATATCATGCCGGATCAGGATGGCGTTACCGATCTAGGAGGTACCCTTCGTCTTGGATCTTATCCATGTGTATTGGCAGATGGCTCCAAAGCGATGGAACTGTATGGAACAAAAGAGATTCATGAGCGCCATAGACACCGTTATGAGGTGAATAATGAATTCCGCGATGCATTTGTTGAGAATGGAATGAGATTGTCCGGTTTATCACCGGACGAGAGAATCGTAGAGATCGTAGAGATTCCTTCTCATCCGTGGTTTATTGCAACGCAGGCTCATCCGGAATTTAAATCCAGACCGAATAAAGCACATCCGCTGTTTAAAGGATTTATTGCGGCAGCATTGGAAAATCACAATCGTAAAGCATAAGTATCAGATAGGAAGAAGACCATCTCTGTGGAAACATGGAGATGGTTTTTTTGACGGATTATGGACTTGCCGGCTCCGGTTTGTTATAGTAAGGAAGGAAATTATTATGAATGGAGGAAATCGGGTGGAAACGAAATGGAATAAAAAATCCGTTGTATTTGTTATGGCGCTCATTGCAACCGCTCTTTGGGGCAGCGCATATCCGAGCATTAAAGCCGGATATGAATTTTTTTCTATTGAAGCGTCGGATATTGGAAGCAAGCTTGTGTTTGCAGGATATCGGTTCGCATTTGCCGGGATACTGGTCCTATTATTTTTTGCCTTTTTTCAAAATGATACCTTTGGAACAAGGAAGCGGACGGATGGTAAGAACGGATGGGTTAAAATGATCTTGTCTTTTCTGGCACTTGGTCTGATGCAGACGACGATTCAGTACATTTTTTTTTATCTTGGACTGGCCAATACAACGGGAGCAAAAGGAGCGATCATCAATTCTTCCGGGGCCTTTTTCGGCGTTATCCTGGCGCCTCTTTTTTACCCGGAAGACAGGCTTAGCCTTCGAAAATTGTTTGGATGTCTTGTCGGATTTATCGGGATCGTTCTGATCAATATGGATGGAAGCAGTTTGAGCGGCTTTTGCCTGACAGGAGAAGGATTCCTTTTGATCGCTGCGCTGGCACAGACGCTGGCTTCTTTTTATAGTAAAAAACTGGTGAAGCACAGACACGTGATGCTCGTAACAGGGAGTCAGCTGTTACTTGGCGGACTTCCGTTGCTGTTGATCGGCTATGGGATGGGAGGCAGTCTCATTCCAAACGGAAAGGGAATCGCTCTCCTGATCTATATGGCATTTTTATCTGCAGCGGCATTTACGATATGGACACAGCTGTTAAAATACAATCCGGCAAGTGAGATTACGATTTATAATTTGTTTATCCCGGTATTTGGAACACTGCTTTCCGGCATCTTCTTAGGAGAGCATGTGTTCACGATCGTGCATGTGATCTCCATCATCTGTGTCAGTCTGGGAATTGTATTTGTTAATAAAAAGAAGAAAGCGTGGGTACGATGAGAAATATTCGATTAAAAATCAGCTATGATGGAACGAGGTATCAGGGTTGGCAGCGTCAAAAGGCTGTGGAGTCTACGATACAGGGTAAACTGGAACATATTTTAACGAAAATGACTGGGGAAGAGGTAGAAATCCATGGTTCCGGACGAACCGATGCCGGTGTGCATGCGAGAGCACAGGTGGCGAATTTTAAGACAGAATGCAGAATGACAACGGAAGAGATCAAGGAGTATGTGAATGCGTATCTCCCGCTCGATATAGCCGTGACAGAGGTAAAAGAAGCATCCGAGCGCTTCCACAGCCGTTTGAATGTCGTTGGGAAGCGCTATATCTATCGGGTCTGGAACAGTACGGAACATAACGTGTTTGAAAGAAATTATGTCTATCCGTTTGTAGGGAATCTTAATTTGGAGAAGATGAGAAAAGCGGCGGAAATCCTGATGGGAACACATGATTTTCAGAGCTTCTGTGGCAGAAAAATGAAAAAGAAATCGACCGTGAGGACGATCCGAAAATTAGATATTGAGCAGATTGGCCACGAAATACGGTTTACGTATGAAGGGGACGGATTCTTGTTTCATATGATCCGAATACTGACCGGGACTTTGCTGGAAATCGGAACGGGAGAAATACAGCTGGAAGCTCTTCCGGGGATTTTAGAAAGCAAAACACGGGAAAATGCCGGACGGACGGCACCTGCTTGTGGATTGATCTTAGACGAAGTATTTTATGATTAAGAAAAATCTTCGAATTGGAATTGCTGTAAAGAACAACAGTCGTTACGATTCGGAGATTTTTTACATATAGAATATTTGAGTTGTTTTATCTACAGTTTATAATTGGATAGTAAAATCACCAATAGTTAACGAAGTTAACGAATAAAAATCGGGAAAGGACGACACATATGAAGCAGGAAGATATCAAAAAGATGATGTATATGGCACATAAATTGAAGTTATTTCATTCAAGAATATGGGAAAAAGGCGAATTAACAAATGCAGAATCTGTTGTTCTGATCGCGATCGCGGATCGGTCAAGATTGAAAAGCGGAGAAGCAGAAAATTCGGCATCGACTTCCGATGTAGCAAGACATATGGGGGCTACGCTTCCTGCGACGTCAAGAATGATTCGAAATCTCGCCATAAAGGGTTATGTGCGGCAGGTGCCGGGAGAACATGACCGCAGATTGACACGCCTTTCTTTAACGGATAAAGGGAATGAGGTACTGCAGAAAATGTATCAGCAGAAAAATGAGATGATGCAGAAAGTGTTTGATCGTTTTGGCGAAGAAAAGACGAAACAGTTGATTGAGATGATGGAAGAATTGACCGGTTTATTAGAAAAGGAGGCAGCGAAGAAAGATGATTAGAATCTTAAAATTTGCAAAAAGGCGATGGCATTGGATGCTTGTCATTGTATTGTTACTCGTCGGTCAGGCTTACTGTGAACTGACATTGCCGCAATACACATCGAATATTGTAGATGTAGGGATTCAATATAAAGGAATTGAAAGGACAATCCCGGAAGTTGTTCGTCCGGAGACTTTGCAGGCGCTTACTGCACTGTCAGATGAGGATGACAGAGATCTGATCGAAGAGGCATATCAGTTAGTAGAAAAAGGATCCGATCAGGATCTGGAGGAAATGTATCCTTTATTGAAAGAGAGTGATCTTTATGTATTGGATTATGATGCAATTGATGAAGCATCCATGGAAACATTAACGGAAACGTTAACAGATGCGGAAATTCTGCTGATCCAACAGATGGCAAGTCAGATGCAGCAGTCCGGTGCAGCCGCAGACAGCGAATATGCGTCTATGCTTGCTGACATTCGTGAAGAAGACATGGATGAACTGAAAGACGCCATGGGAGATTCTATGGCGATTGCAGTTGTTCAGCAGGAATATGAAGCAATTGGAATTGATATGGATGACTATCAGATGGATTATCTGAAACGTACCGGGCTCTATATGGTCGGACTTTCGTTTGGAAGTATGATCATGGCTATCCTTGTTACACTGGTCGCTTCCCGGATGGCAGCAGCGACAAGTAAAGAACTCCGTGACCAGATTTTCCGAAAAGTAGTTTCTTTCTCTAACGCGGAAATCAACCGTTTTTCTACGGCGTCCCTGATCACAAGGTGTACCAACGATGTTCAGCAGGTTCAGATGGTCATGGTCATTTTATTCCGTATGGTATTATATGCGCCGATCATCGGACTTGGCGGTATTATAAAGGTCATGAATACCGATACTTCTATGGTCTGGATCATTGGGCTTGCCGTGATCCTGTTGATTGGAATTGTTCTTGTGCTCATGGCTGTTGCCATGCCGAAATTTAAGATGATGCAGCAGTTAGTTGACCGCGTAAACTTAGTTGCAAGAGAAATTTTAACGGGTATCCCGGTCATTCGGGCGTTTAGCCGGGAAAAATACGAAGAAAAGAGGTTTGACGGTGCAAACACCGATCTGATGCGGACACAGTTATTTACTTCCCGTGTTATGGCATTTATGATGCCGACGATGATGTTTATTATGAACGGTGTTTCCGTTTTAATAATCTGGGCAGGTTCGCATGGCGTGGATGCCGGAACGATCCAGGTTGGAGATATGATGGCATTTATCACTTATACGATGCAGATCATCATGGCATTCTTAATGTTGACCATGATTTCAATCATGCTCCCAAGAGCATCCGTTGCAGCAGAGCGTATCGACGAAGTTTTGCAAGCAGATATATCTATTACGAATGCAGAGGAGACAAAATCAATGAATGGTCCGGGTACCATTGCGTTTGAAAATGTGACATTTGCTTATCCGGATGCCGATGAACCGATATTAAAAAATGTGAATTTTACAGCTGAGGCAGGAAAAACGACAGCGCTGATCGGAAGTACCGGAAGCGGAAAATCGACGCTTGTGCAGTTGGTTCCGAGATTATTTGATGTTACCGGAGGAAAAATAACAATTGACGGTACGGATATCCGCCAGATCGATTTGGAAGAATTGAGACGGAATATCGGTTATGTGCCTCAAAAAGGTCTTCTGTTCTCCGGTACGATCGAATCAAACTTAAGATTTGGTGCGGAAGATGCGCCGGAAGAACAGATTCGGAAAGCGGCAAGGATTGCGCAGGCAACGGAATTTATTGACGCAAAACCAGACGGATATGATTCTGCGATCGCCCAGGGAGGCGGAAACGTATCCGGCGGACAAAAACAGAGACTTTCGATTGCAAGAGCAATTGCGAAGGATCCGAAAATCTATGTATTTGATGATTCTTTCTCAGCCCTGGATTATAAAACCGATGTGACCCTTCGAAAAGCGCTCAATCAGGAAGTAGGAGATGCGACGGTACTGATCGTGGCACAGAGGATCAGTACGATCCTTCATGCAGATAAGATCATTGTACTGGATAAAGGGGAAGTTGTCGGACAGGGAACTCATGAAGAGCTGCTGAAGACAAACAGGATATACCGGGAAATCGCAGAGAGTCAGCTGAGTAAGAAAGAATTGGAAGGGCAGGTGTAGGATATGGCGAATAATCGAAGACCAATGAGAGGTCATGGCGGTGCGAACAGACCGCCGGAAAAAGCGAAAGATTTTAAAGGCACCTTAAAGAAGCTGGTTGCTTATCTGAAACAATACCATCTTGCCATTGTGGTTGTAATTTTATTTACGATCGGAAGTACCGTCTTTAATATCCTCGGACCGAAGATTCTTGGAAAAGCAACAACGGAAGTTTTTAATGGTCTGATCAGCAAAGTACAGGGAGGATCGGGAATCGATTTCTCCAAGATCGGCATGATCTTGATCACGCTGCTCATTTTGTATTTGATCAGTGCGGCATTTAGCTATATTCAGGGATTTATTATGGCAGGTGTATCGCAGAAGGTCAGTTATAATCTTAGGAAAGAGCTGTCCGAGAAGATCAACCGTCTTCCGATGAATTATTACGATAAAACGACATACGGGGAAGTATTATCCCGTATTACAAACGATGTAGATACGCTTGGAACCGGTTTGAACCAGACATTGCATCAATTGATCAATTCTGCAGCGACAATGATCGGAGTCCTCTGTATGATGTTATCCATCAGTCCGCTCATGACGCTGATTGCGCTTGTGACGCTTCCAGTTTCTGCCGTTCTTGTTATGGTGGCGGTGAAACGTTCGCAAAAATATTTCGTTGCGCAGCAGGAATATTTGGGTCACGTAAATGGACAGATCGAAGAAGTATTTGGCGGTCACAATGTGATTAAGTTATTTAATAAAGAAGAATCCGCATTAAAGGAATTTGAAGAAAAAAATGATATTTTATATCAGTCAGCCTGGAAGTCCCAGTTTTTATCTGGATTAATGCAGCCATTGATGAATTTCGTTGGAAATCTCGGGTATGCGGCTGTAGTAGTAGCCGGCGGATTCCTGAGTATTAGAGGAACGATCGAGGTAGGAGATATCCAATCGTTTATCCAGTACGTAAAACAGTTTACTCAGCCGGTATCACAGCTCGCGCAGGTATCTAATATGCTGCAGTCTACGATGGCGTCCGCAGAACGTGTATTTGCATTTTTAGATGAGGGAGAAGAAGAACAGAAATCGTTCCTTCATGAAACATTAGTAGATCCGAAGACAGGAAAAGAAAGAAACGTAACAATCGATGACCTGGATGGCTCTGTGGAATTTTGGCATGTAAACTTCGGATATACGAAAGAAAAACAGATTATTCATGATCTGAACTTAAAAGTAAAACCTGGACAGAAGATCGCAATTGTCGGTCCGACCGGCGCAGGAAAGACAACGATCGTTAAACTGCTGATGCGGTTTTATGATATTGATGACGGAGCAATCCGCCTGAACAACTATGATGTGCAGGGATTTGACCGCTCAGAACTGCGGGAAGCGTTTGGTATGGTATTACAGGATATCTGGCTGTTTAAAGGAACGATCATGGATAATATCCGTTATGGACGTCTGGATGCAACAGATGAAGAAGTCATTGCAGCAGCCAGAGCAGCCCATGTACACCACTTTATCCAGACGCTGGAACATGGATACCAGACAGAATTAAATGAAGAAGCCTCGAATATTTCACAGGGGCAGAAACAGCTTCTTACGATCGCCCGGACGATCCTGGCAGACAATAAGATCCTGATCCTCGATGAAGCAACAAGTTCCGTCGATACGAGAACAGAAGAATTGATCCAAGATGCAATGGATACGCTGATGGAAGGCAGAACGAGCTTTATCATCGCACACCGGTTATCGACGATTAAAAATGCGGATGTCATCCTTGTTTTAAAAGACGGTGATGTGATCGAACAGGGTAACCATGAAGAACTGATGGCACAGAAAGGATTTTATTACGATTTATATAATTCGCAGTTTGAAGAGACTGCCTAAATATGGTATAATTCAAACGAGTATGTATTTAGGTTGGAAGAAGAGTAATTGGCTGTAAAAAGGAGAGAATACTATGGACAATTTATTGAAACTGCAAAATGGAAGTGATATCCGGGGAATCGCGGTAGAAGGTGTCGAAGGCGAACAGGTTAATCTGACAGGCGATATTGCAAACCGCATCGGTCAGGGCTTTGTTGCATGGCTTTCGAAGAAAACAGGAAAAGATGCTTCTGAACTGCGCATTGGCGTTGGTCATGATTCCCGTATTACGGCTGATGTAATGAAAGAAGGAGTTATGGCTGGTATGCAGGCGAAAGGTGCAGCCGTCTATGACTGTGGTCTCGTTTCCACACCATCCATGTTCATGACGATCGTATTTCCGGAAACGAAGTTCGATGGTTCGATCATGATTACAGCAAGCCATCTTCCATTTAATCGGAATGGATTAAAGTTCTTTGATAAGGACGGAGGTCTGGAAGGAACAGACATTAAAGAAATCTTAACCATTGCACAGGATTGCGAAGTCGTTCAGTGCGATAAAAAAGCAGAAACGTTTGATTCTTTATCTCTGTATACGAAAAGCATGTGTGAAAAGATCAAATCAGGAGTAAATGCCGAGGATTATGAAAAACCGCTTGCAGGGCTGCATGTAGTGGTAGATGCAGGTAACGGCGCCGGAGGCTTCTTTGCAGAACGAGTTCTGGCTGAATTGGGAGCAGATATTTCTGGAAGCCAGTTCCTGAACCCGGATGGAATGTTTCCAAATCATATTCCGAATCCGGAAAATGCAAAAGCGATGGAAGCGATTAAAAGCGCAGTTTTAGATAATCAGGCGGATCTCGGTATTATCTTTGATACGGATGTTGACCGTATGTCAGCGGTATTATCAGATGGTTCCGAAGTAAATCGTGATGCGATCATTGCTATGATGGCAGCGATCATTGCGAAAGATTATCCGGGGGGAACGATTGTAACGGATTCTGTAACCTCCGATCGTTTGACCCGTTTCTTAGAAAGTATCGGAATGAAGCAGCATCGTTTTAAACGCGGATATAAAAATGTTATCAATGAATCCAAGAGATTGAATGAAGAAGGTATCGTATCTCCGCTGGCAATTGAGACATCCGGGCACGGCGCTTTAAGCGAAAATTATTTCCTGGATGACGGTGCGTATATGGCAGTGAAGCTTCTGATCGCAGCAGCACTTGCGAAAAAAGAAGGAAAACAGCTGCAATCCTTTATTGAAGATTTAGAGCCGGAATTTGAATCCAGAGAACATCGTATGAAGTTATTATGTGAAGATTTTAAATCCTACGGACAGGAAGTTCTGAAAACATTTGAACAGCGTGCAAAAGAACAGGGCATTTATGTTGTTCCAAACAACTATGAAGGTATTCGCATTTCTTTTGATTCCGATGAGATTAAGGGATGGGCGCTGCTCCGTCTGTCACTGCATGATCCGTTGATGCCTCTTAACTTAGAGGGCCTGCGTGAAGGCGACTGTGATAAGATGGAAGAGATCATTAGAGGATTACTGACCGGTTTAGATCAATTAGAAGTATTTTAAATGTAAATAAAAAAACGGGAAATGGAGTGATATTCCATTTCCTGTTTTTTTGTGTTCTATCCTCATATGGATACAAAGTAAAAACGCCAGGTGAGGGAGTCACCTGACGTTCTTGAGGGGAGTATAAATAATTAATAAGGGGTTATATAATGTAAGAAACTAATCACTAGCTTCTTACTCAATTATTATAAGTGATGTAACTGATAATTGCAAGCTTTTTATATAATAAATGGAAAATGTCATAAAAATATAACATTTACATAAAAAATTCGTTTGTTTGAATAAATAAATTTAAAATACAAAGAATATAGGTGTAATCAAAGAAAGGAGATTTTAAAAATGAGTAAAAATTACAAAAATGCATCAAATTCTAATAATCAGGCTAAAAATGCAAATAACAAAAATCAGACATCAAATAAGAACAAAGCAGGAAATAAAGCATCCAACAAAACATCCAACGGATATCAGAACAGTTCAAACGAATCTGAAAATGACTGCTATTAGTTTATGAGAGGAAAAGGGCCGGATCCGGGCATAGAAAAAAGGATCCGGTCCTTTTTTCTTGAGAAAGGTTCCTGTCGAAAGAATCATGAATAAACTGTATAATAAGAAAGAAGGTGGAAACAGCTATGAGGTTTGATAACATTCGGTTAAATAAGGCGTTTTGGATATTGGAGCATTTTCCGGCGATTCTTGTGGATGTCAGAGAAAAAGAAGAGTACGAAGCATTTCATTTACGGGGAGCGGTGAATATTCCGTATGATGAACTTGCAGACCATGAATTAAAAAAAGACAGGATCTATATCTTTTACTGCAACAACGGAATACAGAGCATGAGGGCAGCCAGGGACTGTGCAATGGACGGATTTCATGTTTATAATGTGATCGGCGGCCTGAAAGGGAATGAGAAGGATATTGACATTCAATAGGAAGACACGGTACAATTAAGAGTAATATTTTTATTTACAATAATTTTACAAAAAGTCTCTGTGCGAAGATCAGCGCTGGATGAAATGGAGAGTTTAAAAAGTGGAAAAAGTTCGATTAATTGCACCATGTCACTTTGGACTGGAAGCAGTATTAAAAAGAGAAGTTTTAAATTTAGGTTATGAGATTGATTGTGTGGAAGATGGAAGGGTTACTTTCCTGACCGATCTTGCAGGAATTGCGCGGGCAAATATCTTTTTGCGTACGGCAGACAGGATTTTACTTCAGGTTGGTAAATTTCATGCAGAAACATTCGACGATCTTTTTGAAGGAATCAAAGCAATCCCATGGGAAAACTATCTGACAGAAGATGCCAGGTTCTGGGTAACGAAAGCTTCAACAACAAAAAGCAGATTATTCAGCGCTCCGGATATTCAATCGATTGCAAAAAAGGCGATGGTTGAACGCATGAAAAAGAAGTATCATATTCAGTGGTTCCAGGAGACAGGCGCGTCCTATCCGGTCCGGATTTTTTTATTAAAAGATGAAGTCACCGTTGGACTCGATACATCCGGGGACCCGCTACATAAACGCGGTTACCGGCAGCTTACAAGTAAGGCGCCTTTAACAGAGACCTTAGCCGCAGCACTCATTTTACTTACGCCATGGAAAAAAGATCGTATTCTCGTTGATCCGTTTTGCGGAAGCGGAACAATACCGATCGAAGCTGCAATGATCGGGGCGAATATTGCACCGGGAATGAATCGATCCTTCATGGCAGAAAACTGGAAAAATTTGATAAGCAAAAAAGACTGGTATGAGGCGATCGAGGAAGCGAATGATCTGATCGAAGAAGATGTTTCCATGGATATTCAGGGATACGATATTGACGGAAAAATGATCAAAGCTGCCAGACAGAATGCAGCTGATGCAGGCGTTAATCATCTGATCCATTTGCAGAGAAGAGAGGTTAAAGATCTGAGGCATCCGAAAAAATACGGATTTGTGATCACCAACCCGCCATACGGGGAACGGTTGGAAGAAAAAGAGGCGCTTCCGGAACTTTATTCTCAGATTGGGCAGGTATTTACGGAACTGGATACATGGTCAAAGTATATCATTACATCTTATGAAGACGCAGAAAAATATATAGGCAAAAAAGCAACGAAAAATCGTAAGATATATAATGGAATGTTGAAGACGTATTATTATCAGTTTTTAGGTCCGAAACCACCGAAAAGACGGACAGAGGAGAGATAATATATGAAGAAAAGAATTATTTTTGCGACAGGAAATGAAGGAAAGATGCGCGAGGTTCGTATGATCCTGGCGGATCTGGATTATGAGATTGTTTCCATGAAGGAAGCTGGAATTGATGTTGAAGTTGTGGAAGATGGCAAAACATTTGAGGAAAATGCATTGATCAAAGCAAATGCGATTGCAAAAGAGACCGGAGAGCTGGTTTTAGCAGATGATTCCGGTCTGGAAATAGACTATTTTGACAAAGCACCGGGTGTATATTCGGCCAGATATCTGGGAGAAGATACACCTTATGAGATTAAAAACAAAATCATATTAGAGCGAATGGAAGGTGTGCCAAAAGAACAGAGAACAGCGCGTTTCGTATGTGTGATCGCTGCAGTATTTCCGGATGGAACCGAAAAAACAGTTCGGAGCACGATAGAAGGAATGATCGGATACGAGATCAAGGGTGAAAACGGATTTGGATACGATCCGATCTTTTATCTGCCGGAATATGGCTGCACATCTGCTGAGATATCGCCGGAAGAAAAGAATAGGATCAGCCATCGTGGAAAAGCATTACAGAAGATGAAAGCAATGTTATAGGAGGAATTCGATGAAAAGGATTTTAGTAATAAGCGATTCCCATGGAAGAAATGATGATATTGAGGGCGTTTTGAGGCAGGTCGGACATATTGATTACCTGATCCATTGCGGTGATCTGGAACGCGGGGATACGTATGTGCGTTCGCTGGCGCCTTGTCCGATGGTCATCGTATCAGGAAATAATGATTATTATCTGGATCTTCCGATGGAAGCGAAGATAGAGATTGAAGGTTATAAGATTCTAGTTGTTCACGGACACTATTATTATGTAAACAGCGGTGTGGATTATCTGAAAGAGTATGCAAGGCAGCAGGGCGTAGATATTGTCATGTTTGGACATACCCATGTGCCATATTTTGAAGTAGACGATGATCTGACGATCTTAAATCCGGGAAGCCTGACCTATCCGCGTCAAGAAGGCCATAAACCGACCTTTTTGTTAATGGAGATCGATGATAGCGGAAAGGCTCATTTCGGACATGGATATTATACGGAGCATTTCGATGAATTAAATATATGAAGGGAACTGATGTCTAAGATCAAGGCTTGGTTCCGCAAAAAAAGGAGCTAGAGTATGAAAAAAGGACAACAGTTTGAAGCAGTAATTGAGAGAGTGGAATTTCCGAACAAGGGGAAAGTATGTCTGGAGGATAGAGACATTACGATAAAAGGGGCGATCAAAGGGCAGAAAGTAAGATTTCAGGTCCAGAAACTTCGGAAAGGGCGTGCAGTCGGACGTCTTTTGGAAGTTGTCGAGCAGTCTCCGATGGAAGACACCGCGCCTTCATGCCCACATTTTGGCGCTTGTGGGGGATGTTTTTATCAGACAGTCAGCTATGAAAACCAATTGAAGATCAAAGAAGCACAAGTACGCGAATTACTGGACAGTGTCTGTGATGGATACCGTTGGGACGGTATCAAGGGAAGTCCGGATCAGTGGGGATACCGCAATAAGATGGAGTTTTCTTTTGGTGACGAATTCAAGGACGGTCCGCTTGCACTCGGTATGCATAAAAAGGGTGGTTTTTATGATATTGTTACTGTATCGGACTGTAAGATCGTACATGAAGATTATACGAAGATCTTGAAGTGCGTATTAGAATATTGCGCAGAACAGGGATTTTCTTTTTATCATAAGATGTCCCATGAAGGATTCCTGCGTCATCTGGTCGTTCGAAGAAGTGTCAGCACAGGAGAGATTCTCGTCAATCTTGTGACGAGTTCTCAGTATGTGCATGATTTTACACCGCTTGTGGATAAGATCCGTTCTTTATCTTTGGATGGTGAATTATCAGGATTTTTACATACGATCAATGATTCTTTATCCGATGTGGTAAAGAGTGATGAAACTCGTATTTTATATGGAAAAGACTATTTTTATGAACATATTTTAGGATTGAAGTTTAAGATATCACCGTTTTCGTTTTTCCAGACGAATTCGAAAGGCGCAGAGGTGCTCTACGAGACAGCGCGAAGTTACATTGGGGATACGAAGGACAAAGTGATCTTTGATCTGTACAGCGGAACTGGTACGATCGCACAGATGTTGGCGCCGGTGGCCGAAAAAGTAGTCGGCGTAGAGCTTGTGGAAGAAGCGGTCGAAGCGGCAAAGGAAAATGCAGCTCTGAATGGGCTGGATAATTGTGAATTTATCGCCGGGGATGTGCTGAAGGTTGTGGATAATCTGGAAGATAAACCGGATTTTATTGTTCTGGATCCTCCGCGTGACGGGATTCATCCGAAAGCGATTGGAAAGATCATTGATTTTGGTGTGAAAGAGATGGTGTATATCAGCTGTAAACCGACGAGCCTTGTGCGCGATCTGGAGATATTGCAGGCCGCGGGGTATGAGGTGAAAGCGACGTGTGCGGTTGACATGTTTCCTGGAACCGTGCATTGCGAAACAATTTGTAAACTTGTGCGGAAATAGGCGGTTTTCCGGGCTTTTCGGGTACTTAAAAAAGGACTTGTGTTTTACGGGAAAATAGGGTTTTGTTCCGTGGTATTCGGGGAAATAATACCACGGAATAAAACCCTTTACTTTTTGGCAAAAGTGGATATTATGCAGAAAATTATGGTGTCTGTATAGGGTTCCATGATATACTGAATAAAATGAAGATCGGAGGTTGAGAAAATGGGAATCTGGACGAAAAAACACTAGCAGCGAGGCTTGGTGTTTGATAGCCTTGCTGGTTTGATGCAAAAAACAAGTATAGATCAGGAGGCACAGAATGTCATATTTTAGTTATCAGTCAAAGAATATTTATTATACGGAAACAGGAAATGGAAAACCTGTTGTATTTTTACATGGAAATACTGCATCATCAAAAATGTTTGAACCTCTTTTGCCTTTATATGAAGAGCATTTCAGGGTAATTCTTGTGGATTTTCTGGGTCATGGCAGGTCAGACCGCCTGACTGAATTCCCGGCAGACTTGTGGCAGGAGGAAGCAAGACAAACCATTGCATTGTTGGAACATTTGAATTGCGGAAAGGTTAGCCTTGTAGGAAGCAGCGGTGGTGCATGGGCAGCAGTAAATGCAGGCTTGCTGAGACCGGATTTGGTAGAAAAAGTAGTAGCAGACAGTTTTGATGGACGGACTTTGGGAGAAGATTTTGCACGGAAACTGATCAATGAACGCGCAGGTGCAAAGCAGGATAAGCAGGCAGCCTGGTTTTATCAGTGGTGTCAGGGAGAAGATTGGGAACGGATCGTGGATATGGACACGAAGGCGCTTATTCAATGTGCGCAAGAAAGGCTGCCTTTGTTTTTTAAGCCCATCTCAGAATTAAAAGTTCCTCTTTTACTTATGGGGAGTGTCAGGGACGACATGGTGAGACCGGATATACTGGATGAATATGAGGTCATATCCGGAAAAACAGGGGCAGAGATCTGTATGTTTTCGGACGGTGGACATCCGGCTATTTTTTCCAATGCAGAGCAGGCAGCAGAAGCAATACGGGATTTTTTGAGCCGGACTGATGTTGGGACATGTACCCCTTTCAGGTAACATCGGAAACAAAGAAAATGGTAATGGAAAATATCTGTTTCTTGCTGAATTAATTTGTTCGCCGTAGTACATATGAGAATATTATATTCTGCTGGGTGATGCATGAACAGGAAATTATAGATGTGATCCAGAGAAATATTGCCAGGATTAGTTTATATGAAAAGCTGGATACAGAAAAAATAGATGTTTCTCATATAACACCAGAGCAAGCGGCGGCAAGAATTATAAATGGATGACCACCTTTATAAGATGTATGAATAAGCCGAAAGAGCCGATTGATGAGATTGAAACGCCGGAAGAACAGCACAGATGGCTGGAAGTATATGGATAATATCTGTCTTACAGGTAAGAGTAAATTCAAAGCGATATGCCTTGTATTCTTCAGAATGATGAAATATAATGAAAGCAGTTATCGAACGTATGAATATGTCTACCTGACATTCAAAGAAGCAAACGAGAAATGTGGTGATGAGTGTGATAAAAATTGCAATATGTGACGATGAAGAAAAAGCCGTCGCCCTGCATGAAAGGATCGTTAGAGCCTGTTTGCAATCGCAAGGTATCGGCTATGAAATAACGACCTATACCCAAAGTCGCAATCTGCTTTATGACATAACCGATGATGGCTTTTTCTATGACTTGATTTTGCTGGATATTGAAATGCCGGGGATCAGCGGTATGGAAATCCCACAGCAGCTTAAAGGCGTTCTTCCGAATGTTAGAATTATCTTTGTGACCTCGCACACAGAATATGCAATTGATGCCTTTGAACTGTCCATCTTCCGTTATGTACCGAAAAACAATCTGGAAGTGAAGCTGGCTGCCGCCGTGACCGATGCCGCCAAGCTGATTGAATTGGAGGCTGGTCAGGAGTACACAATCCAGACGGCAAGCCACATGGAAAAGATACCATATAAAGATATTTTCTATATTCAGAGAGATGGAAAAAACGCCAGCATTATGTCCAGCGTCGGGATTGCAAAGGTACGAAAGAGCTTGCAGCAGATTTTTGACGAGCTGAATACGCCGGAGTTTATCTTTATTGACCGAGGCTGTATTGTCAACATCATTCATATTATGAAAATCAGTGACGGGATGGTTGTGCTAAAGAATGGTGAACACCTGTCCATCAGCCGTTCTCGCTTACAGGAGGTAAAACAGAAAATCAATCAATTTTGGGGGGCGCATATATGATGGAGTATATTTCAGCGATTTCCTACTTTCTTACCAATGAGATGCGCCTGTTTTTGGGGCTTTTTCTTGTTGCAAAGGTGATGAACTTCCTGCCGGAAAGAATGTTACTGCTTTTGTCTGCGGCTGGCGGTGTTCTGGTTACAGCTCTGCAAATGGCAGGATTGCCGACGATTGGTGTTTTGACCGTTGAATTGCTGGTGATAACTGCGGTTGCATGGTACTGGCTGCGGGACAAGTTGAACCTTTGTCTGTTCCTGATTTTCTTTTATGAAGTCGGTGTAGGGCTGTGGGATTTCCTGCTGCAAGCGGGTTTGGGCATCCTATTCCATTCGGAAAATTTTATCAATCCAAATGTCGTGGAATACCTTGTAGGTATTTGGCTGGTACGTCTTTTGATGTTCATTGGTGCGGTCACGCTGATAAAACAAGACCATCCAAATGCAGGGACAATTCGGGCTTTGTCTGTTCTCGTCATTCTGGGAATGTTTGGTGCTGTAACATTGTCGGAGCAGACCATCCTGCAGCTGAACGAAGATCAGGTAGGTACATGGATTATTCTATCTATTATATTGCTGTTTGCAGTCTTGTTCTATCGTGTCAACCAACAGCGTGAAATGGAGGCGGAAATTGCAAAACTGAAACAGGAGCAGGCGGAAATTGTAGAGCGCGATTATCAGACGTTGCGCCGTACTTATGCGGACAATGCCAAGTTGTATCACGATCTGCATAATCATATTGAGGCCATTTATCAGTGCCTTATACAAGGTGATACCAAGGAAGCGGTACGGTATTGCGAGGACTTGCGGACCCCTGTCCGGCAAATTTCGCAAACCGTTTGGACAGGCGACAAAGTCCTTGATTATCTGATCAGCAGTAAAATGGCATTGGCCGAGCAAGAGCAGATCAAAACAAAGGTCAATATCGAATACCCCCATAATACCAATATCCGCAGCGTTGACTTAACAACCATTTTAGGAAATCTGCTGGACAACGCTTTGGAGGCAGCCAAAGCAGCCCCGGAGAGCTTACGTTTTCTCAATCTGACGATCCGGAGGATTAACGCCATGCTCATTATCAAAGTAGAAAACGGCTATGGTAACACGCCCGTACAGGAAAACGGAAAGCTGCTGACTTCTAAAAAGGATAAAGCCTTTCATGGATGGGGACTAAAAAGTGTCCAGACAGCGGCGGATCGTTACGATGGAACCATTCGCACCGATTACAAAGATCATGTGTTCCAGTCCGTTGTCACCTTGTCTTTCCAGCCGGTCAAAACCTCATAATTCCTGTTTCGACAAATGGTGGGCGGCCCAAAAGCTGCCTGCCATTTTTTCGCGGTCAAAAACCTGCCATTCGTGGACATTCCCGCACGCAGGGGGCTTTTGGTGTATGCTTGTATTGTAAACAAGAAACCCAATGACATACAGAAATATAGGAGGTTGTTTGTATGCGTCACTTTTATTTTCGTTTGATTCTCGGCATCGTTTTTATCGGCTGTATGATTTACAGCTTTGTCACCATGAATATTTCGTTTGCTCTGCTGTATATTTTCCTCGGCGGCGTATTTTTGTATTCTGCCTATTCCATTTGGAAGAAAGAAAAAGATGATCGGAGGTGATCAATATGAGCAGCACGACACTTCTTTCACTCAACAAATTAAGCGTCTGGTACACTGCCAATCATCCCGTACTTTCCAATTTTTCACTGGATTTGGGGACAAATGAAGTTGTCGGGCTGATTGGGCTGAACGGTGCCGGAAAAACCACCTTTATGAAAACCGTTGCCGGCTTACTGCCGGGCTATCGTCTGGACAGCGCCGTATGGAACGGTCAGCCGTTTTCGTTCCGTGATAAGGCGTTCAAGCGGAACCGATACATTGTTTTTGCGGAAGATCGTTCTTTCCAGTATTTCACATTCCGGGAATATCTGGCGTATGTGGCTGCGTCTTATGGCGTACCGCTGCCGGATGTGACCGGGCTGGTAAAAGGCTTCCACTTCGAGGATTATACCGATGTTCTCTTAAAGGAACTGTCCACCGGCAATCTGAAAAAAGCCTATCTGATTACAGCGTTTGCCCTGCGGCCCAAGTTGCTGCTTCTGGACGAACCTGTGAACGGACTGGATTTTCAAAGCACAGAGTTTTTATACCAGATTATGGGCGGTTATAAGCAGTATGGGACACTCCTGTTTTCGTCCCACATCTTAGAAAGTATTTGTCTGACTTCTGACCGCGTACTGGTTTTGGAGCATGGCAGGATCAGCCAGACATTCACTGGCGCGGAGATCGCTGCCGGAAACATTCGGGAGGTGATGGCCGATGAAGAACATCATTAAAGCACTCTCCAAGCAGTTTTTTGGCGCAAAGTATGAGAGCGCCAGAAAAAGCCTGCTGGCCGCGGTTATCCTGTTTGTCGCGGTCTATGTGGCTGAATTTCGGGTTGCGATTGCGCCCTTTATTCTCTACCTGACTTCAACCTTTTTTACCGCCGGTATTATGTGGCAGATGCTTACCGGACGGCGGCACATCGAAATGATGCAGGGGATGTTCATGCTCCCCTTTGATAACCGCAGCTTTGTCTTTTCCTATGTACTGGTGCTGGGAGCGCACACCCTGATGACGAAAACATTGCTGATCTGGGCGCTGTTTTTCGCTGTTGCCTCATGGAGCGTATGGGAAATTTCTGTTGCGATTATCTGCGGCTGTATAGCGTGTGTGGTGACGGCGGCGGGGCATCGGATGTGCAGGAAAGGCCTTGCTGTGCTGACAATCTTTTGGGCTGCCGGTATTTTGACCGTTATTTTGCTGGTACGCCAGTGGGCAGCGGTTCTTCTTGCAGTGGTGGTAAGCATGATAGCTGCGGTGCGCTATCTGTCCTTTGCGGATGCCTATGATTTTTACAGTGCTGGCGTTGCAAAGAAAGCCGTTCGGCATACAGACCGCGCTGGAAGCGTATTCACCTATCTGACACGTTATCTAATGGCGAATAAGACTTATCTTATCAATACCGTGGGCCTGTGTGGAATTGCCTGCTTCCTGCCTCTGTTGTTCGGTGAATTTCATGGACTGAATATGTTCCCTATCGGCCTTGCGATCCTTTGCTTAAATACTCCGATCGGTACGCTGCTGTCCTGCGACCCGGATTTGGAGCAGGCAATCCGTATGCTTCCAGGACAGGCGGGGCGATTTTGCCGGAAGTATTGCCTGTTTATCTTTACGGTCAACAGCATTGTCGCCAGCATCTACCTTTGCAGTTGGCAGATGGTAAGCGGCGGACTTGATTTTGTCCATGTGGGGACGCTCCTTATCTTCACCCTGCAAAGCGCCATTCTGTCGGTTATTCTGGAATGGAAACATCCGATCCGTGGTTGGAAAACAGAAAGCGATTTGTGGCATCATCCCCGCAAATATTTTGTTCCGCTGATTATGCTGCTGGTTGCAGCGTTTGTAGGAACATGGACACTTGCCCTTTGGATATGTGCGGCTGTTTTGCTGATGGAGTGCTGTGTTTTTCTTTCGAAATGACACGGTACAGTTTTGAATCAATCTTACGGTACTTGTATGCAGAACGCCATAGCGGATCATTTTAAAATGTTTTTCTGGAATGAAGAGTATATTTAATTTCTTCATAATAGTCTGTAAAGATTCTTTGTAAGAGATTCATAAGACGATTATGCAGAAAATAAATCTTTATATGCAAAACATTATGGCGTCTGTATAGGATTCCATGATATAGTAAAAAAATAGGTGCTGTATGTATTTCGCTGTGCAGTATATTTTGTAGAGCATAAGCAGCATGAATCGGAGAAATTGAAATGGTGATATTGAAAGGATAAGGATTATCCGGAAAGATGTGAAAAATAATGATTCGATATGTTGCGAAAAAGGATATTAACAAGATACTTTCCATGATGGAACAGGTGAAGGAAGCGTTTCCAGGATATCAGGAGACAGAATTTCTGGAAGCACTTTATAAAGCCATAGACTGTAAGGAGGCGCTTTTGGAGGAACAGGAGGGCAGACTGGCAGGAATGCTTACGTTTTCTTATCAGGAAAAAGAGCTTACATTCTTGGCAGTGATGCCGGAATTCCGAAAACGGGGCGTGGGAAAACGACTAATTAAACGGATGGCAGAATATTTTGAGGATGGGGAAGCGGTTCATGTGATTACATTCCGGGAAGGAGATCAGAAAGGAATGGCTGCCCGTTATTGTTATCATTCGTGTGGTTTTGTTGACGATGAAGAACTGGTAGTATTCGATTACCCATGTCAGAGAATGGTTTTGAAAGTGGAGCAGATAAAAGACTAAACAGGGTTGGTGGGAGAGATATTTTGCAGGATTTTACAGGATCAGATTTATTGTTTTCTTTGTGTGGATTAAATTGTGGGTTATGTCTTATGCACCTGGATGTGGAGGCGGTGAAGGAAGCCAGTCCTGTAAGATAGCCAGATGTAGCCTATAGCATAGGAAGCCGGAATATTGCAGCCAGTGTCAGGAATTTCCCTGTGAAAAATATGAGTATATTGATGCGTTCGATTTGTTTGTTACTTTTAATATTTTTACAACATTATTGAAACAAAATTCAAACAATTTCTACTTAAGATGAACGAAAAAAGGAGATTGACTATGAAAGCAGCAATTTATATGGGAAAAGAAAATGTGGAAATACAGGATTTACCAAAGCCTATCTGCGGGAGAAAGGGTCTATCCATATCCTCTTTTAGCAAAAAATGATACAAAAAGAGCTGGAACTGTTCGAAGGCGTCGGACACGATGATCCAGTCTTTGAAACTGTGGAAAATATGACTCGTGTGAAGGAATTTCTGGACACCTATATGATGCAATAATTTTTTCCGATTAGACAGAAAAGAAACAAAATTGAAACAATTCTATGATATAGTTACTCCACATAAAAAGCAAAAAGAATCAGGAGGAACGATTTATGATCCATATTCTTGTAGTTGACGATGATGCTGCGTTAAACCAGGGCATCTGTGCCTATTTAAACGATAGCGGATATGAAGCAAAAGGGTGCTTAAGTGCAGAGAGCGCTTATGATGCCATGTATAATAGCCTGTATGATCTTATTATTTCAGATATTATGATGCCCGGGATAGATGGGTTTGAGTTTGCGAAAACAGTTCGCGGGCTGAACCGGACAATCCCTATTCTGTTTATGAGCGCAAGGGATGACATCCCATCAAAACAGAAAGGCTTCGATATCGGAATTGATGATTATATGGTAAAACCTCTCGATATGAGTGAACTGTTAATGCGGGTGAGAGCGCTTCTGCGCAGGGCAAATGTAGCGGAAGAAAGAAAATTGAGAGTGGGAAATCTGGTTCTGGATGCAGATGCAGTGTCTGACACTTTAGGTGAAGATGAAATACCGATCACTACCAGACAATTTAACATTTTGTATAAGATGCTGTCCTATCCTAATCATACTTTTTCAAGGGTGCAGCTTCTGGATGAGTTCTGGGGCGTGGAGAGCGAGACCAGTCTGCGGGCGATTGACATCTATATCACAAAACTCAGAGACAAATTTTCTGTATGTGATTCCTTTGAGATTAAGACCGTGCGGGGTCTGGGATATAAGGCGGTGATCAAGTAATGCAGGAAGAGATGCCGTACAGGGTAAAAGAGACGCATTTTCCGATTCGTATTTTTATTATCATATTAGTAAGCCTGCTTATTGTCGGAGCTTTTCACATGCAGATTATTGTGTTGTATGACAAATATGATGATGCGCTAAATAACTATCTGCAAGTTGCATTGGTATGTTTGTATTGGACTCTGGTTTCTGTTCTTATTACGATATATATTAAATCACAGATAAAAAAACTCTATGAGGAGCCTATGAAACGGATGGCAGAAGCAACGGGAAAAGTGGCAAAAGGCGATTTTTCGGTATATCTTCCGCCGATTCACACAGTGGAGAATATGGACTATGTAGATGTCATGATCATGGATTTTAACAAGATGGTAGAAGAATTGGGGAGTATCGAGACTTTGAAAGTAGATTTTTTTACCAATGTGTCTCATGAGATTAAGACTCCTCTTGCAGTGATACAAAATTATGCAGAGCTGCTGAAGAAACCGGATCTTACAGATGAGCATAGGCAGGAGTATTTAGAGGCCATTACGAAAGGAATATACAGGCTTTCCAACCTGATCACGAATATGTTGAAACTGAACAAGCTGGAGAGCCAGAAGATTGCACCTATGCCGGAAACCTATGATCTTTGCAGGCAGTTGGAGGAATGCGCCATTTCCTTTGAACAGATATGGGATCAGAAGAATATTGAGTTTGAGGTGGACTTTGAGGACAGTGCCATGATCTATGCAGATCATGAGCTGATGGATCTGGTATGGAATAATCTTTTGTCCAATGCGTTTAAGTTTACGGAACCGGGTGGAATGGTTTCTATGACGCAGACATCGGATGAAGATTATATAACGGTTACAGTCTCTGATACCGGGTGTGGGATGTCACGGGATACCATAAAGCACATTTTTGATAAATTTTATCAGGGAGATTCCTCCCATGCTACAGAGGGAAACGGCCTTGGGCTTGCCCTGGTACATCGTATTCTGCAGATAACAGGAGCGTCTATTATGGTAGATAGTAAAGAAGGAAAAGGAACAACTTTTACGATCAGGATTCCTACAGAGAAAAGAACAGAAAGAAGTGTAAGAAAATGAGTGAGATGACAAAAAAGAGATTTATAGGATATGAATATCGGGAAGTTTCTGTTCCCAAGTATCTGGCTTCTCTCTGTGCGGACAGCTATCCTTGTTTTGGATGGGAAGCGGACAGCAATCCCAACCAGGATCAGGGAAGATCAAGGTATGTGGATTTGCGTTTTAAGAGAGATCATAAAATCACAAACAAAACAGAATTGACACGGCTGCAAAGGCATTTTGATGATTGTATCAAACAGCTGGAGGCATTGGAACAGTCAAAGACAACGATGCCGACGATTGTGGCGTTGATCATTGGACTGATTGGAACAGCATTTATGGCATTATCTACTTTTGCAGTAACGTCACAGCCGCCCCATATCCTGGCATGTATTGTATTTGCTGTTCCAGGATTTATAGGGTGGATTTTACCGATCTTTTTATATAAAAAACTCGTTGTGGAAAAAAGGAAGAAGCTTTCCCCGTTGATTGAGCAGAAGTACAATGAGATTTATGATATATGTGAGAAAGGAAACAGCCTTTTATTTTAAAGATGTAAAGAATGAGAGAGTCTGGTCTGCTCCCCGTCAAGTAGAAAGTGAAAAAAATATAAATTTTTCCTGCCAGTAGATTGGAACTACTCGAACGATTTAGGGCTCTAACAAGAAAGGAAGATTATCCTACATTGGGATTCTCTCAATCTTGAATCCCCAGCATGGACAGACTCCCATATCTACGGAAAAAAAGTAAAAAAGTTCTTTTCTCCCGCAGACAGACTCCCATATCTACGGGAGAAAAAGTAAAAAGGTTCTTTTCTCCCGCAGACAGACTCCCATATCTACGGAAGAAAAAGTAAAAAAGTTCTTTTCTCCCGCAGACAGACTCCTATATCTACGGAAGAAAAAGTAAAAAGGTTCTTTTCTCCCGCAGACAGACTTCCATATCTACGGCAGAAAAAGTAAAAAATGAGCAGAAAACCGTTTAGCAGAAGGAGCGCTTCAAAAAATCTAACCAAGGGGATTCTGTACCCTGAAATAAACCTTATGAAAAGAAGAGGGGGGCGCAAATTATCAAATTAGATAATTAGAGCGACTTTCTTGCTTAATCTAAAGGGAAAAACGGAAGTAATCTCACCTGTACTGTGGCTTACTTCCGTTTTTTGGCGCACTTTCATAAAGATTCTTGCAGTAATTATTCCGCCCCTGAAAACTTTTCATCTATTTGCAACGACCCCTTTTAATATTTTGATTGAACGGATTGAAGTATTTGACCGCACACAGACCGAAGCAGGAACAGAGCAGGCAATTAAAATCTGTTACCGCTTCGGCGGTTACATAGGGGAACGCCGCTTTCTGGCAAAGGTCTTAAAGCACCCTTGCAGGAAAAAGGAATGTCCTCTGAAGAAAGGAAAGGGCTATGAAAGAGAAAAAATATCATTTGTATCTTGAGGAAAACGAATGGCGCTGATTATCCTCTGCTTAAACGAATTGAGAAATAAGCTCATAGCAGAAGGCAGATACACGGACTGTGTGGACGAATTGCTTGTCAAATTTATTAGTGCAAAGACGGTCAAATTGAAAATACGGAGGTAAAAGACAATGACAAAATCAATCTTTGAACAGTTAGGCGGCACATACGAACGGCAGGGAGATTATCTTCTGCCCTGCTTTACCTTACCCGCCGAAAAAGAAATATCTATCGGCGTATGGGGACAGCGGCATTTGCGGTATCTGAAAGAGTACCGCAGAGGTACATACATCAATCTTCTCACAAGCGGCAGGCTGAACGCTTACCTTGCCGACGTTGACAGGCAGGCGGAGGAATTGTCCTTTCGGCTGGTAGAGCTGAAGCAGGCACAGGGTATCACAGAGCAGCTAAAGGCGGAAAATCAGCTTTTATGGGTACAAAGGCTCAATAACATACAGGCGTGTGCGAGGGAGATTGTAAACGAGGAAATCATTTACACATAACAGACTTGAGGCAGAGGTGATACGCCTATTTTTTATAATTTTAGGAATGGTCTTCTCAAAAATGGTCAATGGATATATAATATGCTCGTATTAACCGTTACGGTCAATAAGGAGAATGTATATGAATGACAAGTTTTTCAAACTTCCATTAGAAAAACAGAGACGTATCATAAATGCTGCTTACAAAGTGTTTTCCGAAAACAGCTACAAAAAAGCACCTATGTCAGAAATTGCAGACGAGAGCGGCATTTCAAAAGCGTTGCTTTTCCACTACTTTACAAATAAAAAAGAATTATATTTGTATCTATGGACGAACGCTATTGAGATGACAAGGAAAGCAGTTGCAGAATACAAAACTTTAGAAACAGATGATTTTTTTGAAATGCTGAAAAGGAGCCTATTATCAAAGTGTTCGCTTATGCGTGAGTATCCGCATTTATATGCTTTTTCGCTCAGGGCATATTATGAAACGGCTCCAGAAATACAAAATTCCATTCAAGAAAACTATAATGATGTTAGCAAGGCAAGTGAAATGATAGTGTTTGAGAAGATGGATATATTAAAATTTCGGAAAGACATTGATATAAAAACAATGTATGCTGAAATCTTTTATGCTGTCGATGGATATATGCTGAAAAAATATCGTTCAAATTGTATTATACCAGATGAAATTGAGAAAGAAATCATTGTTTTAATTGATTTTTGGAAAAAGGTTTATACGCAGGAGGTGTGAACAAAATGCAACATAAAACAATTTTGGCACAAGGTGGAATGGTACATTATTGGATTATCAAAAATGAAAATGTATCAGACTGTATTGTTTTTACGCATGGAGTAACCGCAGACCATACCATGTTTGAAAAGCAGATACCTTACTTTTCAGATAATTACACAATCATCTTATGGGATGTTCCTATGCATGGATTGTCAAGACCATATCAGCAATTCAATTATCACGATACAGCAGAAATATTACATAGCATATTGCAGAAAGAAAACATTGAAAAAACATTTTTAGTGGGAATGTCGATGGGTGGATATCCAAGTCAACATTTTGCTGCTTTGTATCCTGATATGGTAAAGGGATTTGTGGCGTTAGATACAACACCATTGGGACTTAAATATTACTCAAAATCAGACATGTGGTGGCTAAAGAAGGTTGCACCTATGGCAAAATGCTTTACAGCTAATCTTTTGAGAAAGAGCATGGCATGGTCGATATCAGAGAGCCGATATTCCTATCAAAAAATGTTGTCTATGTTAAAACCACTGTCTAAGTCAGAAATTATCCAGCAAATGAGGATTGCTTATGAGTATTTTATTGTAGAAAATAAAGATGTAGACTTTTTGTTTCCTGTATTGATATTAGTGGGTGAGAACGACAGCACAGGCAAGGTTAAGACATATTGCAAAGAATGGGCAAAACAAACAGGTTATCCTTTGCATTTTATAAAACAAGCAAAGCATTTTGCCAATGGAGATAATCCAGAACAAGTAAATAAGGAAATAGAAAACTTTATTATCGAAACTGTCCGCCAAGAAAGGATAAATTATGCTCTATTATGATGAATACGGAAATAATGAAAATCCAACCATCCTGCTGCTGCATGGGGCGGGTGCGCTTGATACATTTTGTGGACAATATTGCTTTTCTGATAAATATCATCTTGTTGTACCTCACTTGGCAGGTGCAGGGAAGGCGGCAGGTGAGATTTATGAGCCGCAAAAGACCGTAGAGGAACTCTTTACGCTCATTAAAGCCCTGCATAAAAAGCGAATTGGCGTAATCAGTCATTCGCTTGGAGGTCAGATTGCAATAATGCTTGTCAGCAAGCAGCCCGAATTATTTGACTTTGCCGTATTTTTAAGCGCATGGGTAAATCCCAAGCCGAATACAATTCGGATGTACTGTTCTCTTGCAAGCTTATTTGCAAAAATGCTGCATTGGAGATGGTTAGTGCAATTTCAAGGAAAATATTGGAACTACACAAAAAAACAAGCCGATAATATGGCAGAATATTCAAAACAGATTACTCCGCAGGTGTATACCTCATTCTTTTCCAATACATTAGATTTATCAAAGTTACCTGAATATCAAGCAGTAACGATACCTATGTTGGCGATTTGCGGGAGTAAGGAAGTTAGAAATATGAAAATTTCTCTTACATTACTTGCTCGAAATCCAAACTGTCAAACAATGATATTACAAGGAGCAAACCACGACTTCCCAATGCGTAATGCCAAGCAACTTAATCCAATGCTTGAAAAATTTATATCGGAGTGCTTATGAAACAACAAACAGAATGGATACATTGCCCCATGTGTGGTAATAAAACCCGTGTCAGAATTAGAGAAGATACCGTATTGAAGAACTATCCTCTCTACTGCCCTAAATGCAAGCAGGAAACTTTAATCAATGCCAAAGAGTTACATATAACTGTCATCAAAGAGCCAGACGCATAGACGCAGAGCCGATGAACTTGTGAGTTACCTCACGGATCATCGGCTCTTTCTTTTTCGGATAGTGCTAATCAGTCCGCCATATAAAAAAACGGAGTTTTGACGGACTGTATTGTTATGCCCTAATGCTCCCTCCAAACCCGTTTTGAGTTTGGAGGGATTTTTTGCGTCTTTCTTCATTTCCTATTCCGTCGCTAATCCGTGAGGCGTTCTATATATTACCAGACAGAAACGAGGATAATCTGTTAAAAAAATCCTTGTTCTGATATGGCTCTTTTATGCGCTAAAAGCAGAGGACAAATATCTACATAAAAGAGTTTTTACTTCTCATAGCCGCAATGGTCTGACAGCCTTTGCGGTTTTTCTTTTGTCGTTTTTTGTCAAGAGACAGGACAAGCTTGTTTTCGGCGTTGGGTGTCGTTCTCCGCCTGCCAATCTGGATTTTCAAAAAAATTCAGATTGGAGGTAAAGAACAGTGGCATACAACCACGGAAAGGCAGAGCGCAGATGGC
>DVKZ01000105.1 GCA_018715775.1 Candidatus Fimousia stercorigallinarum
GTAATAATGTTACAATTAAGAATTCTATTATCTTAAACGACGTTTATATCGGAGATAATTCTGTAATTGAAAACTGTATCGTTGAAAGCCGTGATACATTAAGACCAAATACAACTTATAAAGGGGAAGACGGAATTAAAGTAGTAGTAGAAAAGAATTCCAGATATATTTTATAAAAGTTGACGTTTGGCGGGAGGTTACATCGTGCAGATTACAGAATTATCTCCGATATAAACGTCGTTTAAGATAATAGAATTCTTAATTGTAACATTATTACCAACATATACATCTTTGAAGAGGATAGAATCTTCTACCACACCATTCAAAATACATCCGCTGGCAACAATGCTGTTCTTTACAGAACTTCCTACATTATATTTTGCAGGAGGAAGATCTTCTACTCTCGTATAGATATTTGGATATTTCTTGAAGAAGTAGTCTCTGACTTCTTTCTTCAGGAAATCTTTATTTACCTGATAATATGCCTCTAAAGTAGAGATATTTCTCCAGTATCCGTCTAAACGGAAAGCAAACACACGCTTATCTCCCATGCTTGGAAGAATAATATCTTTTACTAAATCGTACTTTTCTTCTTCTGCACATCTTTCCAGTTCGGAGATCAGATGTCTTCTTCTCATAATATAAATACCGGCTGATACTGTATTTGCTTTTGGATTTTCCGGTTTTTCTTCAAATCCGATTACTCTGTCTTCCTCGTCTGTTTCAATAATACCGAAACGACTCAGATCATCTGTCTGAGGATCAAGATCTTTTCCGAGGATCGTAATATCAGCACCTTTTGCGATATGGAAATCTAATACATCGTTGTAATTAATCTTAGAAATACCATCACCTGCTGCGATAATAACATAAGGTTCATGGCTCTGTTTTAAGAAATCGATGTTCTGATAGATCGCATCTGCTGTTCCACGATACCAGTATTCATTTTCGTTTGTTAAAGTTGGTGTGAATGTATATAATCCACCCTGTTTACGTCCAAAATCCCACCATTTTGAAGAATTCAAATGTTCATGTAAAGATTTGGAGTTGTACTGTGTGATAACGCCAACTTTCTGGATACCTGAGTTACTCATATTACTTAAAGCAAAGTCGATTGCACGATAGCTTCCTGCAACTGGCATTGCCGCAACTGCTCGTCTTTCAGAAAGAGCGCCCAGTTTTTTGCTGTTTCCACCTGCTAAAATAATTCCTATTGTCTTCATGCCTTTTTCACCTGCCTTACTTAATTAAAGATTCTCCACTTGGAAGTACTCTGTCCGGATAATCATCTGGAGTTGTCTTTCCAAAGATCGCTACGTTCTTACCTACTTTTACTTTATAAGGTATGTAAGAATTCTGTCCAACAGCTACTAAACCATGATTATAAATATGTGGAGCCATGGTGTTGTCGGCTTCTTCAAAGACACCTAATTCTACTTTATCTTCAATTTCAACGTTTTCTGCGATAACTGCCTTATTAATAACTGCATTTTCCCCGATTCTTGTGTGATTCATGATGATAGAATCTTTTACAACTGTACCTTCTCCGATCACAACATCAGATCCGATTACAGAGTTTTCAACAGTTCCGTAAATCTCAGATTCGTCACCAACAATAGAACCGGAAATCTTACCATTCTCCCCGACATACATTGGTGGAATGGATTCGTTCTTTGTATATACTCTCCAATATTCTTCATAAAGGTTAAATTCCGGAATCAAACTGATCAGATCCATATTTGCTTCCCAATAAGAGTTCAATGTTCCTACGTCTTTCCAATATCCCTGGAATTCATAAGCACAGATCTTATTGCCATTTTCGAAACAATATGGGATTACATGCATACCGAAATCTAAGTTTTCCATATGAGAGCACTGAATCAGTGCATTCTTCAATACTTTGTAATCAAAAATATAAATACCCATAGAAGCTTTATTGCTCTTTGGATGTTCCGGTTTTTCCTGGAACTCTACGATTACATTGTCATCATCGGTTACTACGATACCAAAACGGCTTGCTTCTTCCATCGGAACTTCCATCGCTGCGATAGAAATCTGAGCACCTACCTGCTTATGGTTCTCCAGCATTAATTCATAATCCATCTTATAAATATGGTCACCAGATAAGATCAATACATAGTCCGGATTATACGTATCCATGTATTCAAGGTTCTGGTAAATAGCATCGGCTGTTCCTGCGAAATAGCTGCTTCCGCCTTTCTTTTCATAAGGAGGTAACACGGTCACCCCTCCTACGTTACGGTCTAAATCCCAAGGAATACCAATTCCTACGTGCTGGTTTAATTTCAGCGGCATGTACTGTGTCATAACACCTACAGTATCGATACCTGAATTAATACAGTTACTAAGTGGGAAGTCAATAATTCTATACTTTCCACCAAATGAAACAGCTGGTTTTGCTGTCTGTGAAGTCAGGACACCAAGTCTGCTTCCCTGTCCGCCTGCTAATAACATGGCGATCATTTCTTTTTTTACCATCGTATTCACCCCTTTTGTCGCATGATACTAATTATAACATTCTTTTGTGAAATTGTGAATAATAAACGTCAAAAAAAATACAATCTCATGGGACTTTTTTATTCACAACGCTCATATTTTTTGGGAATCATTCCATGTTTTTTGTTATTTTTTCCATATCATGTCTGCGCCTTATTTTTCTATTTCGTCAGATTATCCAACATTTTGCTACTTTTTTATTATATACGATTCTTTATCATTTCGCAATCAATCTTTCACTGTAGTTTGTTGAAAAATATAGTTATTTATTCTATAATCAGTGTAAACAAAGAAAGATAGATAGATAGAAAGGAAATGATCCAATCATGTATACCATTGATTTTAAAAAGCCTATGCATGTTCATTTCATCGGTATTGGTGGAATCAGCATGAGCGGACTTGCTGAGATACTTTTAGAAGAAGGTTTTCAGATTTCGGGTTCAGATATGAAAGCTTCTGCTATGACCGATAAACTGGCTTCTTTAGGAGCCTCTATTATGATCGGTCAAAAAGCTTCGAATATCACAGATGATATTGACCTCGTTGTTTATACAGCTGCTATTCATCCGGATAATCCGGAATTTTGTGCTGTAAAAGAACATGGAATCCCGATGTTAACACGCGCTCAGCTGCTCGGACAGATGATGGACAATTATAAAAATCCGATCGCTGTTTCCGGTACACACGGAAAGACAACGACCACATCCATGCTCACCCATGTTCTGCTGGCAGCCAAAAAAGATCCGACAATCAGTGTCGGAGGAATCCTCGATGCGATCGGCGGCAATATCCGGGTTGGCAAATCCGACATTTTGGTCACTGAAGCATGCGAATATACAAACAGTTACCATTCCTTTAATCCGGTTATCAGCATTATTTTAAATGTAGAAGAAGATCATCTGGATTTCTTCAGTGGAATTGAAGAGATTCGCGAAAGCTTTCGGACGTTTGCACAGAAACTTCCGAAACACGGCCTTTTAGTTGTAAATGGAGATATGGACTGTACCGATTTTATTCAGGAAGGAGTAGCTGCTGATATCGTTACTTTTGGAATTACCGGAAAAAATTTAACCTATTCCGCTGCCAATATTTCCTACGATGAACAGGGCAACGGCAGCTACGATCTCGTAGAAAACGGCCAGATCACCGATCACATCAACCTTCATGTAAACGGAATCCACAACATCATGAACTCCTTGTCCGTAATCGCAGTTGCCAGACGTCTCGGCATCGACAGCGAGGACATCAAAAAAGGACTTCTCTCCTTTACCGGTACAAAACGCCGTTTTGAATACAAAGGTGAACGAAATGGTTTTACGATCATTGATGATTATGCACATCATCCGACAGAAATTGCCGCTACGTTAAATGCAGCAAAAAAATATCCACATAACGAAGTCTGGACGGTATTTCAGCCGCATACGTACACCCGTACGATGGCCTTTTTAGATGAATTTGCGGAAGCACTCAGTATCAGCGATCATGTTATCGTAACAGATATCTATGCGGCACGGGAGAAAGATCTCGGACAGGTTCACGCAAAAGATATCGTTGAACGGATGAAGAAATATGATGTTGATGTTACGTATATCTCTTCTTTTGACGATATTGAAAAATTTATTTTAAAAAATTTAAAGAACAATGATTTGTTGATAACTATGGGAGCCGGAAACGTCGTAGATATCGGTGAAAACCTGCTCAAATAAAAACTTATCCACATTATCCACAAAGTTATGCACACCCAAACGGTACATCGCTTTGTGGATTTTTTATTTTTTTATCCACACCACACGGATTTTTCATAATCCTTGATTTTTACACACTGCCTCTATCTTAGAAACTCTTTATCCACATTATCCACACTATCCACAGGAAAAGAATTCCTGTCTTTTGTTCTTCTCCGCCGGTTTTCTTTTTTTTCATCCTATGTTATATTAAATTCAGGGGAATAGTCTTAAATAAGGAGAGCACTTATTATGGAACAAATTCAGATTTCAGATAAAATAAATCCTTCCGCCACAACGATATCCAACGAATTTATCGATACCTATATGGCCAAGGCAAATGGAGAATATGTGAAAGTATTTTTAATGCTTCTGCGCTTTTTACAGGGCGGAGAAAAACCTTCCGGACGCCTGATCGCGGAACGTCTTGATATGACGGAACGCGCAGTGATGCGAGCTCTCGCCTACTGGGAAAAGGAAGGTCTGATCCGATCTCAGGCGGATGAAAAACAGACTGCTGCCACCGGATCTGCCAATCGGAAGATTCCGGAAAAGACTGCTTTAACGCCCGCGGATCTTAGGGAAAAACAGAGCGATAAAGATTTTTCACATTTAAAATATGTAACGGAAGTTTATTTGGGACATCCGATGACCAATCCGGAATTAACCTCTCTCTGTTATATTTATGATGAGTTAAAGTTGCCGGTGGATATGATCGAATACCTGATCGAATACTGTGTCAGCAATCATAAGACAAGCCTCCGTTATATGGAGAAAGTCGCGATCGACTGGCATAAAAGGGGGATCCGGACCCTGCAGCAGGCAAAAGCACAGGCAGCTGCTTTCCACAAGGATTATTACACGATCATGAAAGCAATGGGGCTGAAAAATGATCCTGCTCCGGCCCAAATTGAATTTATGGATCAATGGCTCTATAAAGACGGTTATTCTATCAATCTGATCCTGGAAGCCTGTAAACGTACGATCACTGCGATCGGCAAACCGAGTTTCCCGTACACAGCTAAGATTCTGGCATCCTGGAAGAATGCGGGCATCCGCACCCCAAAAGATGTGGAAGCACATGACAAACAGCAGAAAGCTTATCCGTCCGCTTCCGCCACAAAGACCAATAAAAAACCAAATTTTCAACAGAGAACTTATGATTTTGATGCATTAACCCAGCGTTATATTGAAAAGATCAATCAATAGCAAAAAGGAACAGCAAGGAGGGAAATCAGTATGGCATTGTCCACATGGCAGTTTGAACAGATCCTGCGCTCTTATGACCAGACGAGGCAGCGCAACCACGCACTTCATTTGAAACGCCAGGAGGACATCTATGAGAAAATTCCGGAGATTAAGGAAATCGACCAGAAGATCGCTTCCCAGTCGATACAGACAGGACGAAAGATCCTTTTTCAGGAAGACAAACAGGCTCTCCGCGATCTCCGCATTGAGAACATGGAGCTTTCTATGCAGAAAGTGGAATTACTTGTATCTCATGGGTACGATCCGGATTATCTGAATCCGATTTATGATTGTCCGTTATGCAAAGATACCGGGTATATTGACGGCGAAAAATGCCAATGCTTAAAACAGGCGATCGTTCATCAGGTCTATCATCAGTCAAATATTCAGGCCAAACTTCAGGAAGAGAATTTCCAGACATTTTCCTATGAATATTATGATGATGTTCCCTTTTATCCGAATCTCCCGACACCTCGGCAGAATATCGTATCGGTTGTTGAAAAATGCATGGAATTTATCCAGACATTTTCCACCAATCCCGGACAGAACATCTTATTTTTAGGAAATGTCGGCGTTGGCAAAACATTTTTAACAAACTGTATTGCAAAGGAACTGATTGACGAATCGTATGCCGTGATCTATCTGACTTCTTTTCAGTTAGTTGAAATTCTGGAAAATCACCGCTTTCATCGGAATGAACGACCGGAAAACGAATACACGTTAGACTATATATTAAATTGCGATCTGCTGATCATCGACGATCTCGGAACGGAACTGACGAATAATTTTGTCATTTCCCAATTATTCCTGTGTATTAATGAGCGTCTGCTGAAGAAAAAATCAACGATCATCTCGACGAACCTTACCTTGTCCGAGTTATCAGACACTTATTATGAGCGGATTGTGTCCCGTATTACGGAAAATTATCTGATCTGCAATATTTATGGGGATGATATCCGGCAGAAAAAGGCATTTAACAGCTAGAAAAACAAAACGGAAAAAATGGCGGAAACGTCCATTTTTTTTAACATAATGCCAGTCTTGACAAATGTTACTATAAAATGTTATAAAAGGTATGATTACGTTAGCATTCGGATGCCGCTTTTTGTCAGCGGACATCTACTGTGAAATGAGAAAAGGAGAAAACGAATGAATTTGAACGATAGCAAGTACACATCTATCCCAGTTGGTAAATTAGGAATTGTCGCTTTAGAAAGCAGCAAAAACCTTGGTGAAGAAGTTGATAAATTTATTGTTGCATGGCGTCAGAAAAGAACAGCTTCTCACGCAAAAGATTCTATCGAGTTTGATGGTTATTTAAAAGACAGCTATCTTCTGGATGCTTCCTGTCCGAGATTTGGTTCGGGCGAAGCCAAAGGAATCCTGAATGATTCCGTTCGTGGTTCTGACATTTATCTGATCGTGGACGTGCTTAACTACAGCATCCAATATAAATTATGCGGTCACATGAACCGTATGTCTCCGGATGATCACTATGCCGATCTGAAGAGAATGATTTCCGCTACATGCGGAAAAGCAAACAGTGTCAATGTCATTATGCCTTTCTTATATGAAAGCCGTCAGCACAAAAGAAGTGCTCGTGAATCATTAGACTGTGCATCGATGTTACAGGAATTATTTGGCTTGGGCGTTGACAACCTGATCACGTTTGACGCACACGATCCTCGTGTACAGAACGCTGTACCAAGCAGTGGTTTTGAAACCGTTCAGCCGACCTATCAGTTTGTAAAAGCCTTATTAGGCTGCTGCGATGATCTTCAGCTCGATAAAGATCACTTAATGACGATCAGCCCGGATGAAGGTGCAATGAACCGCGCGATCTATCTGTCAAACGTACTCGGTGTTGATATGGGTATGTTCTACAAACGCCGTGACTACTCCACGATCGTTGATGGACGCAATCCAATCGTTGCTCATGAATTTTTAGGTGATTCTGTAGAAGGTAAAGATGTGATCATTATCGATGACATGATTTCTTCCGGCGACAGTATGATCGACGTTGCAAAACAGTTAAAACAGCGAAAAGCAAAACGAGTTTTCTGTCTCTCTACCTTTGGTTTATTTACAAACGGTTTACAGAGATTTGATGAAGCATATGAAGATGGTACGATTTATCGTATTATTACAACAAATGCAACTTACCAGAATCCGGATCTGTTCGACAGAGAATGGTATGTAAGTGCAGATGTCAGCAAATATATCGCGCTGATCATCGATAATATGAATCATAATGCCTCGATCAGCGAAATCCTTAATCCTACCGATAGAATCAAACAGCGCATTCAGGAATACAAAGACGGAAAACGCGATTTCGATTAAATTTTATTATTGCGAAACCAAAAGCGGTTTTGATAGGTTCTATCAGACCGCTTTTCTATTTACGCGAAGACAATACCGTCTTACGCGTCCGGACCGGATCCGCACTGCGTGTTCTGACCGGATTTAAAATTATTATAAAGAAAGGAATCTAAAAACTATGCCAAAATTAAACGAAAACTATTTAAACATTAAAGACAGTTATTTATTTTCCGAAGTTGCACGTAAAACTGCCGCTTACCAGGAAGCTCATCCAGACAAACCGGTCATCCGTCTCGGAATCGGCGACGTAACGAAACCACTTGCCGACGTCGTGATCAAAGCTCTGCATGAAGGCGTTGATGCCATGGCTTCTGCTGAAACATTCAAAGGGTATGGACCGGAACAGGGATATGAAGATACCCGTAATGCAATTGCTGCTTATTATAAGAGAAATGGCGTTGATGTAGATCCTTCTGCCATCTTCGTTTCTGACGGAGCAAAAAGCGATACTGGCAACATCACGGACATTTTCGGACATGATAACATTATCCTGATCCCTGATCCGGTATATCCGGTATATGTAGATTCCAACATTATGTGTGGAAACAATAACATCGTATATATTTCCGGAACAGCAGAAAACGGATTTTTACCAATGCCAGATCCGGAACAGAAAGCAGACATCATCTATATCTGTTCTCCAAATAACCCAACAGGCGCATGCTACAACAAAGAACAGTTAAAAGAATGGGTAGACTATGCACTGGCAAACGAAGCAGTTATCTTATTCGATTCCGCTTATGAAGCATTTATCTCCGATCCGGAACTTCCAAGAAGTATCTATGCGATTGAAGGTGCGAAAAAATGTGCGATTGAATTCTGCTCTCTTTCTAAAACAGCAGGATTTACCGGAACCCGCTGCGGTTACACCGTTGTTCCGAAAGAATTAGTATTTCAAGCATCCAACGGCACAGAAATGTCCTTAAATGCGATGTGGAACCGCCGTCAGTGTACAAAATTCAACGGCACTTCTTATATCGTACAGCACGGCGCTGCTGTTGTATTCTCTGAAGAAGGAATTGCTGCCTGCAGCGAAAACATTAACTATTATAAGAAAAATGCAAAAGTGATCGCCGATACCCTCACAAAACTCGGTATCCGTTTCTTCGGCGGAATCAACTCTCCATATATCTGGTTTGAATGTCCAAACGGCATGGGAGCATGGGAATGCTTTGATTATCTGCTGGAAAACATTCAGGTTGTCGGCACTCCTGGTGCAGGATTTGGAGAAAACGGCAAAAATTACTTCCGCTTAACTGCATTTGGAAGCTATGAAAATACAATGGAAGCAATGGCACGTTTCGAAAAACTGTTTGGATAAAATTTCATAATAACAGCACAAAAACAGCCTGATGTTCCATAAATCCTAACGAAGAGAATGCCCATCTTCATCTTCGCTTTTTATGAAACATCAGGCTTCTTTATTCCGAACTATTTGATAATAATCTTATTTCCTTCCCGCAGGCACTTATCTGCAAATCCAACACCGGACAGCATGATTGCAACGGTTCCAGACGGTTCTCTTTTTCCACTGAAATCAAAGGTACATGTTCCCCGTTCTTTCAATTTCCGATTGACATCCGCTCCCGTGCCAACGACTTTAAATACCATATTTCCAATTTCTATTTTATCACCTTTTTGAATCTCACCAGTCGGTCTCTGATCATAAATCACAGAATAATCAGCCAGATCCGTTTCTCTGTCATTCGGACGAAAATCAACTCGTTTTGTATTCATAAATAATTCTTTTACATCTGAACCCACTTTCAAAATCCTTGTATTCCACTTCATAAATATCCTTCTTTCTATATCCATTTTCTGATAACGGTTTCTTTGTTTCACCTTCCGGAAGATTTATGACTCTTTTTATACTTATATTGTATATTCTTTGAAATGTGGTTACAAGATTTCTATCGTGAAATTAAAAGTAAGTCCGTTTTTTAGCGTATTATTTTAGAAATTTATTTCTATATTAAATTTATGCCATTTGTTACCGCCCTTTAATAGAAATAATTTTCTATGAATCCTGCAAAAGCTCTCTTGCGCAATCTACATCAATGATCAATACATTAGCATATCCGCCGTGGATACACCCTTTGATCGAATCCGCTTTTCCGGTACCTGCAGTCAGTAAAATCCGTATCGGAACCTTCCGATAAGCTTCCATCGAGATTCCTGCAATTTTTTTATTATATTCCTCAAAGGGTTTGGTATTGCCGTCAATATCGAAAAAACGAAGCACAAAGTTGCATACCGCTCCTTTTTTTCGGAATTCTTCGATCGTCTCCTTTGTAACATACCCAAGTTTTTCCACTGTTTCATAACGCATACTCTCTACGTTCATACCTGAAATCACAATATCCAGTTTTTTGAAATAATCAAAAATAAACCGAACAGATTCTTCCTGCATGGTTGTTCCAGGTCGTCCAATTCCTCCGACCAAAGGCACAAAAACACATTTGTGCGAGGCACATTCTTTTTTTGCCCTTGCAATGTTTCGTATTGTTGATCCAATCGAAACACCGATATAGTCCCCGTCCTGCAGCAAGCGGTCCAGGTAGTCCGCAGCCCGTTCATTTAGTTTTGTCACTCTGTCAGCCTTTGAATCTAACGGGCTGCTTTCTGCTACCACAACATCTCTCAGATGGAATTTTTTCTTTAATTGTTCTTCCAGGTCCTCATACATATATTGGGACAGATGATGTACTTTGATTTCTACAATACCAAGTTCTCTTCCGGTCATCAACATCCTTGAAACCGAAGACTTCGATATCCCAAGGCGTTCTGCGATCTGCTTCTGCCCCATATTATTTTCGTAATACAGGCTGCAGCACCAATAGATCAGCCTCTGGTCATCAATGATTTTTCGCATTCTTTTTCCCCTTTTCTATATCAGACCTAATTTCCTTAATCCATGATAGATCCCATCATCTTTTACTAATCCGGTAGTAAACGCAGCATACGGTTCCAGGCCTTCATAATGACGACCCATGATCACTCCTGTCCCAACCGTCCGGATCAGCGGCATATCATTATCACCGTCACAAAATCCATAACTTGCTTCTGCCGGAAGACCAAGATACGTTAACAGCGTACGGATTCCCGTCCCTTTATCAATTCCTTTTGGCGTCGCATCCGCAAAGGGATAACGAATATGTTTTGCCAATTCCAGCTGATCGGAGAAATGCTCCGTCAAAAATTCATAGTCCGACTGATCTCGATACATATACGTAAGCTTATTGATCCTATGGGGACTTCCGATTACCCATGGTTTTACCCAGTGATCTCTTACACCGAATACGTACTGAAAAAAACGATATTTTTCCGTATCCATTCCATCGCAGTAGGATTGTTCTTCGCCATCCATGAGCATGACGATCTCCCTTTCTTCACAGATACGGCGCATCTTTTCAATCTCTTCATTCGGAATCAGAGTACTCTGGACAACGATTCCATCAATCTCAATATAGGCGCCCATCGCCGTGACATAACCATTAAAATATTCTTTGACATCTTCCGAAAACTGCTTTGTCCTTCCGGAACAGACACAGGTGGCATAGCCGTTCTTCTGCAGAAGCTGCAGCGCTTCTTTTGCAGAATCCGGAATTTGAAAAACCCCGTCAACTTCATCGATCAATGTGCCGTCGTAGTCAAAAAAGACAACTCCTTTGTACTGTTTCACGCTTCCTGTCCTTTCTCTGATCTATGATAGATTCTATTCTTCGCTGTCGGTATTTTCTACCGGTGCAGCTGTCGTCGGTGCTTCCGTTGTCGGCGCTTCTGTTGTCGGCGCTTCTGTTGTCGGCGCCTCCGTTGTTGATGCTTCCGTCGTCGTTTCTTCTGTCGATGCCGTTGTTTGCTCTGTCGTGCTTGCTGCAGTTGTTGTTTCTGCGTTTGAGCCGCCTGTATCATTACTGCTTCCGCCATCGCCATAAAGTGTCATCGGATCTGAAATATCCAGATCATTGTGCAGACTGCTCATAAAGGATCTCCAAATATACGCCGGATACGTACTTCCACGTAAATTTCCCATTACTTTATTGTCATCACGACCTACCCATACCGCTGTTGTATAATATGGTGTATAACCACAGAACCATCCATCGCGGTAATCACTCGTTGTACCGGTCTTTCCTGCTGTATCAAAACCATCAATTTTCATTCCCTGTGCAGTACCTCCGGAAACAACACTCTGCAATACATCCGTCATCATATTGGCAGCATTCTTAGAATATACTTTTGTCGTGCTGCTTGATGCTTTCGTCACAAGATTTCCGGATGCATCGGTAATTTCTTCAATACAAGTCGTTTCTCTGTATTCACCTTCATTTGCCAATGTTGCAAAACCACCGGCCATCTCTTCTGTCGTTACTCCGTATGTCATACCGCCCAGACAGGTCGTATAATACTGATAATCCGCATCAACAAGATGGGAAAATTGCATTTTTTCCAGATAGGAAAGTGCCGTACTCGGTGTCAATTCTTCATATAGACGCATCGTTGCCACGTTACTTGATTTCATAACTGCTGAGCGAAGGGAAATACTTCCCCGATAACTGTCTCCCGAGTTCTTTACTTTATGCGGATCGCTGTCTGACATCGGACTGTCATCTACCGTCGAGCCAGGCGTATATCCTCTTTCCAGAGCCGGTGCATAGACTAACAATGGTTTCAGGCTGCTACCAGGCTGTCTTGCACTCTGATATGCGCGGTTTAACGTATATCCTTCAATGTCATCCTGAGAACGTCCTCCGACGATCGCAACAACCTTTCCTGTTGAATTATCAATACAGGTTGCCGCTCCCTGAACTGCATAAATGCCGTCCTTTTCCTCGCTGTAAGAAGATAATGTCTGATCGACTGCCTCCTGCAGCTGATCCTGGATATCAAAATTGATGCTTGTATAAATACGATATCCTTCCGTATATAACGTTCTTCTGCATGTCGCGTACTGTTTATCGTATTCTTCCTGATATGCATCGCGCTCGTCATCATCCTTAAAGGTATACTGGAATTCAAATCCATTCTCCTTCATGATAGCCTTTGTCGCACAATTAATTACATAAGTTTCCACATAATCATGTGTTTCTGTCTGCTGTTTTTCTTTTACTTCGATTTCTTCCGCAACCGCTTCATCGTACTCGGCCTGCGTGATCTTTTCTTCTTCCAGCATATCTTTCAAAATCTTATTTCTTCTATCCAATGCATTTTCCGGATGTTCATACGGATCATACCAGCCCGGACGATTTGGGATGGCACAAAGATATGCAATTTCCGATAGAGAAAGTTCACTCGCATTTTTCTGAAAATATCCCTGTGCTGCTGCCTGAATGCCATAATATCCATTCGAATAATAAATATTATTCAGATAAAACTCCAAAATATCTTCTTTGCTGTAAACTTTTTCGAGTTCCATTGCAATAAACATTTCCTGCAGTTTACGGGTATACGTCTGTTCATTCGTTAAGAATGTCAGTTTTGCCAGCTGCTGCGTGATCGTGCTGGCACCTTCATGAATCTCTCCTCGGTTTTTGATCAATGAAACGACAGCTCGTGTAATCCCTTTCAGATCAATACCGTTGTGTTCATAAAATCTACTATCTTCTACAGAAATAACCGCATCGATCACCTGTTGTGGTATTTCATCGTATTCAAGATAATAGACATCTTTTTCCCCTTTTAACTTTGTGATCAGTTCCCCATTTGCATCGTATACTAACGTTGTCTGAGATGCTTTAAATGTATCTCTGCTAGCATTCGAAACCAATTCAACGGCTTCCCTTTTCATCTGAATCAAAGTTGCGCCAAGTTTAACACTTACAGCAATGCCTATTGCAAGAATAACTGCTAAAACACAAAAAACGACTCTGCGTACAACGCGATTTTTTTTCTTTGTTTTCTTTTTTGTCTTTTTTTCTTTCTTTTCTTCTGCCATATCATTACCTCTCATTTGCTAAGCCTCAATCAACTGATAACTGCATTTTATTTCTTCTAATAAATTGATTACTTCCTTTCTGCATGAAAAAATAAAAATCTGCCTATCTAGTCCTGCTAGATATTGTAATGTCTGCTTTAACCGAACATTGTCAAAATTTCCAAAAACATCATCTAATAAAATGGGGAACTTTTCGTCTGGAAATAACACTTCGGCAGCCGCAAACCTTACTGCAAAATAAATTTGCTCAATAGTTCCTGTACTTAGATAATCTATATCAAGAAAAGACCCTTCTTTTTCTACAACGATTCCCATAGAATCATCGATCCGGATCTTTTCATAAGCACCGTTCGTAATTATTTTCATAATAGAAGATACTTTATCCTGAAATCCGCTTCCAAATTCCTCGTGAATTTCCTCAGAAGCCTCCAAAATAGCTCTGACCGCATCTTCTATTGACTTCTTATTGTATTCGATTCTCGTTTGTTTTTCTTTAATATTCGC
>DVKZ01000106.1 GCA_018715775.1 Candidatus Fimousia stercorigallinarum
AGGCTACAGGATGTGCAGTAGGATATAGAGAGAAAGGAATTATTATGTGGATTGCTGATGGATGGAAAGATTATGAAGTATTAGATACTTCATCTGGGGAAAAATTAGAACGATGGGGAAAATATGAACTGATACGCCCCGATCCGCAGGTGTTGTGGACAACGCCGAAGAAACAAAGAGGATGGAAACGTCCGAATGCTCATTATCACAGAAGCAAAAAAGGCGGTGGGGAATGGGAGTTCTTTGATCTTCCGCAAAAGTGGCAGATCGGTTATAAAGGACTGACTTTTAACCTTCAACCGTTCAGCTTTAAACATACCGGACTTTTTCCGGAGCAGGCAGTAAACTGGGACTGGTTTTCTGAGAAGATCCGTCATGCCGGACGCCCGGTAAAAGTGTTGAACCTATTTGCTTATACAGGGGGTGCGACGCTGGCGGCAGCAAAAGCGGGTGCAAAAGTCACGCATGTGGATGCTTCCAAAGGCATGGTGACCTGGGCAAAAGAAAATGCAAAATCTTCCGGGTTGTCGGATGCGCCGATCCGATGGCTGGTCGATGACTGCGTCAAATTTGTTGAAAGGGAAATACGACGCGGGAATCATTATGATGGTATCATTATGGATCCTCCTTCTTACGGACGTGGACCGAAAGGAGAAATCTGGAAAATAGAAGAAAAGATCTATCCGTTTATAAAGCTGTGTACGCAGATCATGTCAGAGGATCCGTTGTTCTTTCTTATTAATAGTTACACAACAGGATTACAACCGGCAGTCTTATCCTACATGATCGGAACGGAAATCGTACCGAAGTTTGGAGGAAAAGTAGAAGCAGAAGAAATCGGGCTTCCGGTAAAAAGTAATGGATTGGTGCTGCCATGCGGCGCCAGTGGACGGTGGAGCCGTTCGTAAGGGAGCGGTCAGAGCATCTGTCGGGAAATGCCCGGCAGATGTACTTTTTGACAAAAAAGCACGATAAAAACAGAAGAAATTGTATTTTTTCGAAAACATTGAAAAAAAATAAAAATTTTACTTGCGAAATTCTGCCTCTTCCTATATACTAATAAATGTTGTGACATGATAGCGAAGAAGCGTGAGGTTGCTGTTTGGAATTACAAAATATACAGGTTCTAAGCAGGTTTTCCGTGGAGCGAATGTCAAGTTATAGAAAACTGGCGACAAGTCACTGTACGAATACAATCTGTGAAGGAACGCAGAGACGCAGTGTGTGAATCTTACGACACACACGGAGAAGTGTACAGTCACCGCTTGTCGTACCGTAAAGTACGAAAAGGAGGCGACTTTTTTTATGGCAAGTCAAGTAATGAGAATCACATTGAAGGCGTATGATCATCAATTAATCGATGCATCCGCAAAGAGCATCATCGAAACTGTAAAGAAAACTGGAGCAAAGGTGAGTGGTCCTGTACCAATGCCTACAAAGAAAGAAGTAATCACAATCTTAAGATCCAGACATATTTACAAAGATTCCAGAGAACAGTTTGAACAGAGAACACATAAGAGATTAATTGATATCCTTACACCAACTCAGAAAACTGTTGATGCATTATCTAGATTAGAAATGCCAGCCGGTGTTTACATCGACATTAAGATGAAACAGAAATAGGCAACAATCCTTATGGGTTATGAATTATAAATAGGGAATCCCCTATAGCTTTCATAGCGTCTAGGATGATTTTAAGCGGGCAAAAAGCCTAACTCAAAATCCGCTGTAGATTAAAATAGGAGGAAAAAGAAATGAAGAAAGCGATTTTAACAACAAAAGTTGGAATGACTCAAATCTTCAACGAAGAAGGAGTATTAACTCCGGTAACAGTATTACAGGCTGGACCATGTGTTGTAACACAGGTTAAGACAGCTGACAATGATGGCTACACAGCAATCCAGGTTGGTTTTGTTGATAAGAAAGAAAAAGCAACAACAAAACCTCAGAAAGGTCACTTTGATAAAGCTGGCGTAAGCCCTAAAAAATATGTAAAAGAATTCAGATTTGAAAATGCAGAAGAATACACAATAGGACAGGAAATCAAAGCAGACATCTTTGCAGAAGGTGACAAAGTTGATGCAACAGCTACTTCTAAAGGTAAAGGATTTGCTGGTGCGATCAAGAGACACGGTTTACACACAGGTCCTAAAACTCATGGTTCTAAATATCATCGTCATGCAGGTTCCAACGGTGCTGCATCTGATCCAAGTAAAGTTTTCAAAGGAAAGAAAATGGCAGGACAGATGGGTAACAAACAGGTTACCGTTCAGAATCTGGAAGTAGTAAGAGTTGACGTTGAAAACAACATTATTTTAGTAAAAGGCTCTGTACCAGGACCTAAAAAATCTTTAGTAGTGTTAAAAGAATCAGTGAAAGCTTAATTGAGTTAAAGGAAGGAGGACTTACAGATGGCAACAGTATCTGTTTTAAATATGGCTGGACAGGAAGTCGGCACATTAGAACTTAATGATGCAGTATTTGCAGCTCCAGTAAATGAACATTTAGTGCATTTGGCAGTAGTAAGCCAGCTTGCAAATAAACGTCAGGGAACACAGAGTGCAAAAACTCGTTCAGAAGTTCGCGGCGGAGGAAGAAAACCTTGGAGACAAAAAGGAACAGGTCATGCAAGACAGGGATCTATCCGTGCTCCACAGTGGACAGGCGGCGGAGTTGTATTTGCTCCAAAACCAAGAGACTATGCTGTAAAAATGAACAAAAAGGAAAAGAGAGCAGCTCTTAAATCCGTATTAACAGCAAAATTAAATGAAAATAAATTCGTAGTCATTGATGAATTCAAGTTTGATGAAATCAAAACAAAGACTGCAGTAGCTATGTTAGCAGCAGTAAACGCACCAAAAGCAATCATCGTTACAGATGAAAAGGATAACAATGTGATCTTATCTGCAAGAAACATTGCTGGTGTGAAAACAGCAACAGTAAGCACAATTAACGTATACGATATCTTAAAGTATGACACCGTTGTTGCTTCTAAAGCTGCAGTAGAAAAAATCCAGGAGGTGTATGCATAATGGCAAGTTTAAAATATTATGACGTTATTCTGAAACCAGTCGTAACAGAAAAAAGTATGAATGCTATGGCAGAAAAGAAATACACTTTCTTAGTTCATCCAGAAGCAAACAAAACTATGATCAAAGAAGCAGTTGAAAAAATGTTCGAAGGAACAAAAGTGGCAAAAGTAAATACCATGAACAACGCTGGCAAAAACAAACGCCGTGGAATGGTATTTGGAAAAACTGCTAAAACAAAAAAAGCAATCGTATTTTTAACAGAAGATAGCGCAGATATCGAAATTTTCGAAGGTCTGTAAAAAGTAAAGCAACTTATACTCACGGAAGAGTGATAATAAATTCGTTAAGTAGGAAAGGAGATTGACATGGGAATTAAAACATATAACCCATATACACCTTCTAGAAGACAGATGACTGGATTAGATTTTCAGGAAATCACAAAAACAACTCCTGAAAAATCCTTAACAGTATCCTTAAAGAAGAACGCCGGCCGTAACAATCAGGGTAAGATCACAGTTAGACATCGCGGTGGCGGTTCAAGAAGAAAATACAGAATCATTGATTTTAAGAGAAATAAAAAAGATGGTATTCCGGCAACAGTTGTTGCGATCGAATACGATCCAAACAGAACAGCCAATATTGCGCTGATCGCATATGCAGATGGAGAAAAAGCATATATTCTTGCACCGAACAAATTAAAAGTTGGTGACAAAGTTATGAGTGGTCCAGAAGCAGAAGTGAAAGTAGGAAACTGCTTACCTCTTGCCAACATTCCAGTAGGTACAGAAATTCACAATATCGAAATGATCCCTGGAAAAGGCGCACAGTTAGTTCGTGCAGCTGGTAACTCTGCTCAGTTAATGGCAAAAGAAGGAAAATACGCAACTCTTCGTTTACCATCAGGTGAAATGAGAATGGTGCCTGTTGCTTGTAGAGCAACTGTAGGTCAGGTTGGTAACATCGAACACGGACTTGTTAATATCGGTAAAGCAGGACGTAAACGTCATATGGGTATCCGCCCAACAGTACGTGGTTCTGTTATGAACCCTAATGATCATCCACACGGTGGTGGTGAAGGTAAGACAGGAATCGGTCGTCCGGGTCCATGTACACCTTGGGGTAAACCAGCTCTTGGTTTAAAAACCCGTAAGAAAAATAAACAGTCTAATAAGATGATCATCAGAAGAAGAGACGGTAGAAACGTTAAATAATAGGAGGTAAACGAATGGCACGTTCACTTAAAAAAGGACCTTTCGCAGATGAAAGTTTACTTAAAAAAATAGATGCTTTAAATAGTACAGGTGAAAAAACAGTGATCAAAACTTGGTCTCGTCGTTCAACAATTTTCCCATCTTTCGTTGGACATACAATCGCTGTTCATGATGGAAGAAAACATGTGCCTGTATATGTAACAGAAGATATGGTAGGCCATAAACTCGGAGAGTTTGTAGCTACTAGAACTTATAGAGGACATGGAAAAGACGAAAAGAAATCACGTCGATAAGGAAAATTGAAAGGAGGTTTCATCCATGGCTAAAGGACATAGATCCCAAATTAAAAGAGAAAGAAATGCAAATAAAGATACCAGACCATCAGCTAAGTTATCTTATGCCAGAGTGTCTGTTACTAAAGCTTGCTTCGTATTAGATGCCATCAGAGGTAAAGATGTTCAGACAGCGCTTGCTATCTTAGCTTACAATCCAAGATACGCTTCAAGCTTAATAGAAAAATTATTAAAATCTGCAATCGCAAATGCAGAAAATAACAACGGAATGAATCCGGATAACCTTTACATTGCAGAATGTTATGCAAACAAAGGACCAACAATGAAGAGAATTAAACCTAGAGCACAGGGTAGAGCTTATAGAATTGAAAAACGTATGAGTCACATTACAATCGTGCTTGACGAAAGATAGGAGGCAGCAATGGGACAGAAAGTTAATCCTCATGGTTTAAGAGTTGGAGTTATTAAAGATTGGGACTCCAGATGGTATGCGGAAGCTGATTTTGCTGACAACTTAGTTGAAGATAATAAAATCTGAACTTTCCTTAAAAACTTTAAATACGTTTT
>DVKZ01000107.1 GCA_018715775.1 Candidatus Fimousia stercorigallinarum
CGGGCCATCAGATCCAGCAACCCCTGATATTCTCTGATTTTTTTCTGGCTTCATTGATTTCACTCACAATCTTTCGAAGATACAAAGTGAAGTACAGCGCATATCCTTCCAAAACTTCTTCGTGAAGAGAAGCGGCATAAAAACCATCCAGCTCTCCTCCGGATCTGCTATCTTCAAAACATCGCTGTACATAAAGATGGATGTGCATATAATTCTTCTTACTGGCCAGTTCTTCGATATATAAAGAAACAGCCATCAGCTTTGACAGATCCAGGTTGTTATCCAGGATAGATCCGGCAAACACTGTCGCTTCCATCAATGCTGAGACCTGAATCTCAACATCATTGACTCGTTCCTGTTCATTCATGAAGCCCTTGCTGATCAAGAGCTCTTTGTCTACCTGATTCATCGGTAATCCCCCCTATCGAAATGGCAACTCATCATCCATGCCGTCCGGAATATTCATAAAACCTTCGCCATCCGGTGCAGGATCTGGACCATTGTCTTTTCCATCGGCAAACTCTAATCGATTTGCAGTCACTTCTGCAGTTCTCATGGTCTTGCCGGTTTCTTCATCTTTATAACTGCCGGTCATCAGTTCACCGGTTACCGCAACTCTCTTTCCTTTTCTGAAATACTTATTTGCGAATTCGGCCTGACCTCCAAAAGCTGTTACCTTGATGTAGTTCACTTCCTTGCCATAATTTCTCGGCACTGCCAGATAAAACGAAACGATATGGTGCGTTCCCTTCTCATTCTGGACTTCACTGTAGCTGGGATCTCTCGTAAGTCTTCCCACAAGTGTAATCACATTCATTGTAGTTCCTCCTTCCTTAAAACATTTCTACTTCTGCCGGATCTACCGGATTGGATGTCATCTGTTTATAACAAAATCCAATGCAAGGCGCATGGCTGTTATAAGCACATCTGTAACAAGGATCCTTTTTCTTCTGATCCTGAAGAAGCTCGTCCGCAAACATCTTATGAATCACATCTCTACGATGTTTTGCTTCGAGATATTTCTCCTCCGCCTTCTTAAATTCCGCTTCAAGGATCGGTACCATGCTCTTAAGAACCGGAGAGAAAATTTCATTCTCATCATCCCAGGCACAATGCCGCTGCATGCAACGGGCCTTCTTGTCGATTCTTCCTGCATAGTACGGACAATCCGCACAAAAATGCTCTTTGAACGTAACCTCATCAATCACCGGCAACTGTCCTCTGATATCCTTATTAATATCTCTTGCATTCAAACATGGTCTCATATGTGTAATCCCCTTTCTGATTGCCACTTTATTTTTCTTGGCAACACAAGAATGTGGCAGAGAGTTACGATTTACAGTCGAATACAATGAGCAGACAGATGCGTTGTGCTTGCACATAAGCAAATGACTGCTTGTTGTATACTCCTCTGCCACACGGCTTCTATTGTCAGTTACCCCGGAATGCACCGGGGCATATAATAATTTCGTACAGTGCTCGTTTGTCTTGTTTACGCGTGCATCCCATCTCAGGGAACACCCAGTCCGTTAGCACCATCGCAGGCAGCCTCAGCCATATCATGTATGGTCTCCAGGTTCCTCACTTCTCCTGGCCGACATCATTCGGGAGTCTCATTATTAGTTCGCCGCTTTGCTCAGAAAGCCATCGCCGCAGCAATGTTTAAATGCAAACCTCTGTTTCTGTTCATCCTCGGACCGATTGTCCTTGGACTTATCCGGAACCCTATCTGGCTGGATTCCGGCGGACTGGCAAGTTCATTCAGTTGTCAAAGTGCTGAGCGGCTATCCGATTCAAATTATTGATCTGTAGCCTTCTCAGCTTCTAAATACAAAAAAGATGAAAAAAGTTTAGGAAGATTTGAAAATAATCTTTGAAATTTTGATTTTGGGGAAAATAGCCAGGAAAGTGGCCGAAAGAAGGGTAAAAAAATAGCCCTACCGGTTTTGACCGGTAGAGCGAAGAATTGCATAAAACTATTTTTTATTAATAAAACACAATTGGAACAGTGTATTTATAAATGACATTATACATGAATTGGAATCTTATTGGCTGAGGCAAAATTATTAATTGCAGATTTAACATCTGCAACTTTATCGTGCATATCAACTTTTGCCATTTCAACAGTCTTTGTTGCAACTTCCTGCGCCTTGCTTGCAAGAATTTCTGCCCCTTCACCACCTAATTCAACTGCTGTCGAATAAGCTTCGGCTGCTATTGCTGTGCCAACCATGCCGCCAACAAGACCAACTCCAAATCCTACTACAGTGCCAGCTCCAGGAACAACAGACCCAACAGCAGCACCAGCTAATGCGGAACCAATCATTCCTCCTGCTACAGAAGCGGCATTTTCTCCTAAATCATATGTTAATTCAGAACCTGTAATCTCTCCTTGCGCATATGAGGATATAGCATCATAAGAAGATACTCCCATTGCAATAACCGCTGCAGGAACGCCTGATTTACCAAGTGATTGGATAAGTTGTTGACTAGAATTTGTCATAGTCGTTGCCACAGCATTACTAATAAATGCCGTTCCGTAACCTAACGCACCTGCCGTTCCAGTGTCCTTTGCAACATCAAGAAATGCTTCTTGTGCTGTAATTTCCCCAGCCATATACTGTTGAACATTATCCACGGTTGAAACAGCGGCCGTCAATGCTGCAGCTGTTAGTCCAGATTTGATACCAAGCTCATTGCTTGCCTTAACTGTATCCATTGTGCTCTCAGAAAAAATCTTCTTTGTATATTCTTTTGCTGCCTCAGGATTTTTAATAGCAACCATAGCTTCCTCGGAAGAAGTATTACTCTTTTCCAATTTATTCTTAATCTGCTTATATCGTTCCAACTGTGCCTCTTTTGCTTGTGCTACATCAGTTTTTCCATCAGCCTTAACACGTTCTAACTGATTTTCCAAACTACTGATTTTCTCGTCTGCTAATCGCATCATTTCATCGAAGTAATCACTTGGAACTTCCATTTTATCAGCACCCAATTCAGAAAAATACTTATCATAATCCTTTGATGCCAGCTTACTCAAACATTCTCTAGCATTTTTTCCTACAAATTTTGTCTGTATTGTCTCAAGAATATTTCCATTTTGATCGACACGAATTTTATCGACATACTGATCATTTCTTTTATATAAATCTGGCCTATCATCTGCTCGATATGTAGTTATTCCTGTATTATCTTTTTTGGCCTGGAGATTCTCTTTTGCAGTACTAATTACTTCAGCAGCATATCCTGCATGCTGTTTCAAATTCTGATATGCATATTCAGGATTCACTTTCCAATTACTTATCTCTTCAAGTCCCAATGTAGTGATTCCATTTGTTTCCACTCCTCTATACATCTGCTTCACAATATCAAACGTACCTGTTATCGAAGTGGATGTAAGTGCCGTAGCATCAGTATTTGCCCATCTTGCTATACTATCAATAGTTTCAGGTCTTACGCTACTATAAACACCATCGACAACAGTGAGTTTTGTGTCTAAACCCTTATTAAGGAAACGCATTT
>DVKZ01000108.1 GCA_018715775.1 Candidatus Fimousia stercorigallinarum
TTTCACTAACCATTCGCAACATTGTTGTCCGGGGCTGCTGATAGTATAATATAGTTGTAAGGTTGGTAGCTCCATTCCAACAAGGAAAGGAGCCCAATATGGAATTTATCAGAGAAGATTGCATTTATGCGAGACAGTCAGTAGACCGCAAGGACAGTATCAGCATTGAAAGTCAGATTGACTTCTGCAAGTACGAATTGAAAGGTGGGAGTTGCCGGGTATTTAAGGACAAAGGCTATTCCGGCAAGAATACCGACAGGCCGGAGTTTCAAAAACTGCTGGGCGAGATCCGCAAGGGAACGGTTCGGCGGGTCATCGTGTACAAACTGGACCGGATAAGCCGCTCTATTCTGGACTTTGCAAATATGATGGAGCTGTTTCAAGAGTACGATGTAGAGTTTGTATCATCCACGGAAAAGTTTGATACCTCGACCCCGATGGGACGGGCTATGCTGAATATCTGCATTGTATTCGCCCAGCTTGAACGTGAGACAATCCAGAAGCGCGTCACGGACGCCTACTATTCCCGGTGCCTGAAAGGCTTTCACATGAGCGGGCAGGCTCCATACGGCTATCAGTTGGAGCCCACCGTGGTAGAGGGTATCCGTACAAAAAAGATGGTTGCCGACCCCGTAGCCGCCGACCATGTACGGCTGATGTTTGAGATGTACGCCGAGCCGGAAACCTCTTTCGGAGACATTACCCGCTACTTTGAGGAACAGGGTATCAAGATTTACGAAAAGTCAATGGTTCGGAGTTTCCTTTCCCAGCTTTTACGGAACCCTGTTTACGCACAGGCCGACTTGGAACTGTACGAGTTTTTCAAGAGCCAGGGCGCAGCGATTGTCAATGACGCTTCCGATTTTGCCGGAACAAACGGCTGTTATCTCTATCAGGGGCGGGATGTGAAGGAGGACAAGGACAGGTGCCTAAAAGACCAGATACTTGTTATCGCTCCCCATGAAGCATTGATCCCCTCGGACACATGGCTGAAATGCCGGAAAAAGCTCATGGCAAATACCACCTTCCAGCAGGGGCGGAAACCGAAAAACACTTGGCTGGCCGGAAAAATCAAATGCGGGCATTGTGGGTATGCGCTGAAAGCAACTCATGTACCAAACAGCACAGGCTATTTTCGCTGCACCAAACGGACGGAAAACAAAGGTTGTCCGGGCTGCGGGAAAATCCGCAAAGAAGAATTTGAGCAATTCATTTTCTCGGCCATGCAGGAGAAGTTCAAAGATTTTCAGATACTCCACGGCCAAGAGGAAAAGGTCAATCCGAAGCTGACAGCCTATCAAGTAGAGCTGGCACAGGTGGAGGCAGAAATTGAAAAGCTGCTGGACACGCTGACCGGAGCCAATGCGACCTTACTTGCTTACGCCAACAAGAAAATCGAAGAACTGGACACCCGCCGTCAGACCATTTCAAAAGCAATAGCCGATTTGAGTGTCGAAACCATATCGCCCCAGCAGATAAAGAAACTGTCCTATTATCTCGACAACTGGCAGAGCATAGATTTTGACGACAAAAGAAAAGCCGCCGATGGCTTGATTTCTACAATCAAGGCCACCAGCGACCGTGTTCAGATAGAGTGGAAAATCTGACATTTCCGCTCTATCGCCCCTCATTTCTATTTTATCTCGTTTGTACCCCTTGTACACCGATGCTTTCTTTGGTTGAAAGAAATTCGTCTCATACACTTCTCCTTTTTTGATGATCTTACATCCGGACCGGAGATTTCCGCCCTCATCGAGGATTTCCTTTTTCGTCCTCACATGCTTTCCCTTTTCATTATAAAACATATTTCTACTGGCAATTTTCCGCTCCACTTTCTGCTGGATTTCCCGTTCCGAAAAGATCAGATGGATATGTAGATTCGTTTTACTCTTATTATGATGCAAAGCTGCACAGCAGCCCACATTATACTTTTCCAGAAATTTCGATGTTATATATTTCAGCAGAATCTCATGGTCATAATCGATCAGGCTCGGCGGTAACATAATAATCAGCTCTCTGGCTTCAATGCAAGTTCCTTCCGTTCCACTTTTTGCAAAATCCCTTTGATTCTGTTCAGCAAGCAGATCCCAGTAGCTGTCCTCCACATTGGAAAAGACCGCATACAGATTCTCCTGCCGCTTTGGGCTGCTGATATAATCCACTCTTCCTTTTACGTCATGCAGCTTGCTTTCCATCACAAAACTATGATTTCGTCTGTTCACACTCCCCTCCTTTCCGTCGGATACGCTGCCATCAGAAATCTCATCCGCTATTCGCTTTTACAGAATATTGGGAAAAGAAAAACTCGCCCCTGCGAGGCCCTCCGGGAGGACGAAAGACACAGAGCATAAGCTTTAGCTTGTGCGATGGGTGTATTTCGCCCTCAATCGCCGAGGGCTCTTTTAGTCATAGTCAGATGATTCTATATCTACTGATGATTGATTTTTTCCAACTGGCGTATCCGCCATTTTTATTGATGCCCGTTTCCGGGCTGTTTCTCGTTTCTGCTTTGTTTTCAAAGTTTTTTCAATCCTGTTCACACCTTCTTGTTCACATTCCGCCCGGATATTTGTGAACAGAAACCTGTGAACAAGTCTCAAAACATTTTAAAAGTAATGCTTAATCAAATGGGATTTCCATTTTTTCATCCACCTTCAGAAATCCCTCTTCATCTTTTTTCGGCTGGATCCGTTTCCATGACCTCTGCGTTCCGATTGCCCCACCAAATCTGTGATTGCCATGTTTCGTCCAGCCAACGATTTCATTATCCATCAAATCGCCGATTTCCTTGGATTGCCATTTTGGTACGATTCCTTCCTGATGAAATACCTGCTGATAGATAATGGTCGAACAAACATAATCTTCTTCGTATGCATCAAGGAACGCCTGAATCATGCCTGTCTGGGTATCTTCCGGCATGAATTCCCTCTGGAGAAGTTTGACGTGATCTTCCATTTCCGGCGAAAAGGTCATCGGATAGTCTCCGCTTCGGTAGATCTCCATTGCCTCCGCCCATGCCTGGATAATGTATACCCTGGATTCTGCTTCATTTTCATAAATGGTGGTTTCCGCTTTCTCCGGAAATACTCTGACCGGGGCAAATCTCCGGTTGCCGGTGCGGTCGAAAGGGAGAAAATTCAGATCATTGGAAGTCCCACAGAATACACACTGTCGATATCTGTCCTCTGCCCGCCTTTCATATGGGATACGATAAATATCCTTCTGCCGGCTCAGGAACGATTTCGTCTCTTCGATACTTTTGGCATTTGCCACCGCATTCATTTCTGACATTTCCACGATCCAGTGTCCCTGCAGATATTCATAAACCTTCTTATCATCGATCCGCTTCATATCATCCGTAAACCATTCATCTTTGATTGCCAGATAGCGGAAAAACGTGGATTTTCCGGTTCCCTGCCCTCCGACAAGACAGAGCATAATGTCATATTTGGCTCCCGGCTCATACAGTCTGCGGATAGCTCCCATCATATGCATCTTCATCACTTCTCCGGTATATGCAATATCTTCTGCTCCAAAGAAATGGGTCAGCATATGCTGAATTCTTGGTATCCCATCCCATTTCAGGCTCTCCAAATGTTGAAGTATCGGATGGAAACTGTTTTCATTCGCTACGATATCTATCGCCTTTGCAATTACACGATCGCTGGTCAGTCCATAATTCTTTTCCAGATATAAAGCCAGATTGTTCATATCGGTATCCGTCATATGGACACCTCGCCTTTTCCAAGGCATTTTCTTCATGATGTCAATCTGACACGTCATTTCATTTCTGCAGATGGCTCCTTTCAGACAAGGATCATGCTCCAACGCATATTTGCAATTCTGTATGGACTGACGAATTTTTCCTTTTTCCGTGGTCTCCAATCGTTCCCGGATATCCTCCACTGTAAGAAACTCTGTTTCCACAATCTCCTCTAAGCTCTGCAAGGACTTCTCGCTCATATTCTGCAATTCTCTGTTCATACCGCTTCACCTCCTCCCTTCCATTCTGGAAAAATCCAGAATCTCTTCGTCCGTTCCAAACATCAGCATGTCCACCAGATAGCTGATCTTGCTTTCATTCTGTAAGGCTTCGACAAATAACGAATGCCATTCCTCTTCCATACATTCCGGCTTGTAGAATTCCTTCCAGAATTCCATCCATCGCAGATACCGCAGCAATACATTCGTAGCATCCTTTGCCCATTTATCAATTTTCTTTTGAACAAATCGAATCCGTTCCTCTTTTGTTGGAACCTTCTCTTTTTCCCTGGCACCTAAATTTTGTTTTCTTCTTGTCTCTGTTTTCTCGATTGGAATTCCCAGAGAAAAGTCTTCATTGATCTTCTTCGCCGCTTCGAACTGGGATAATCCAAACAGCACCGCCACATAATTAACTGCATCACCTTTTGCCCCGCAGGCAAAGCAGTAATAATTCTGATCAATCTTCATACTGGGATGCTTGTCATTATGAAACGGACAGCACGCCATCCCGTTCTGCCTGACTTTTAACCCATATCTTTCTGCCACCTGCCTTGCGGTGACTTGTTCTTTCACTTCCTGAAAAATGTTCATGTTCTGTCCTCCTGTATCCTTTGTAATCAAATTCCGTAATTTTCCCTCTTTCCGTTACAGGAGAACTTTGCTATACTACACATAAAGCTATATGCGTATAGACAGACTTCTCCCGTAAGGATTGAGTTTTTGTCTATGAGGCTTTACCAGAGCCTGCATAAGTTTTTGTTACCGTTAGAAATGTCCTTGTTACCAGCAGGGACATTTTCTTTTTTAAGGATGTTCCGGGGATTCCACATGGTTCGGTTCCTCCTTCATCCCGTTCAGTGTCACAGCAACCATCCGGATGGTCTGAAGCAGCTCTTCATTTTCTTCACTGCACACTTCCAACCGTTTCAGTTCATCTAAAATCTGCTGCATCTGATTTTTCAGAGCTTTATAAACCCTTGGATTTCCCTGCACAGTCACTTCCCAGTCCATCAATTTTCTCAGGATATACTCCTGTTTGGTAAGCCCGGATAACGCCACCATGCGGTCAATCATTACTGCTTCTTCCTCAGATACCCGGAATCCCACCGTCCGGTTTCTCCATCGTCCTTTTGCATCTAATGTTCTCTCCATCAGATTTCATCCTCCTTCTCCATCCGTTCCACATCCAGTTTATTCGCCATCTCCGTCTGTACCGTCGGGAATAAATGTGCATATCGGTACGTGATTTTTTCCGCTTCATGTCCCACCCGGTTTCCAATGGCAAGAGCTGTAAATCCCATGTGGATCAGCAGGGAAACATGGCTGTGGCGAAGATCGTGAATCCGGATAACCGGAACTCCTGTCTCTTTGCATCCCCGTTCCATTTCATGTTTCAGATAGGATTTGGAAAATGGGAAGATCCTCTGATCCGATGCCAGTGAATAATACATCTGAAAATAATACTGCATCTCTTCACAGAGGAACTCCGGCATCACAACGATCCGATTACTTTTCGCAGTCTTGGGTGAGGTAATAATGTCCTGCTTTTTCATCCGGTGATACGTTTTATTGATCCGCACCGTCTGTTTTTCAAAATCAAAATCTGCCGGAGTAAGGGCAAGCAGCTCCCCTTCCCGGATTCCGGTCCAATAAAGCATCTCAAAGGCATAATAGGATCTGGGCTTATCCATCATTGCTTCGGCAAATTTCAGATACTGTTCCTTTGTCCAGAATTTCATTTCCTTTGGAATCTCTTTTCCCATACTTCCTGCCTGTCTTGCCGGATTACAGGGCAGATTATAATAATTCACCGCATGATTGAAAATTGCTGTAAGCTGTGCCTGAATCGTTTTCAGATAATCCACGGAATAGGGCTTGCCCTTTTCATCCCGGTATGCCATCATCTCATTCTGCCAGGCGATCACATCCGCCACTGTGATTTCATTAATTTTCCGCTTACCAAAGTAAGGAAGAATCTTTGTCCGCACAATATGGCTTTTCGTCTCAAATGTACTTTCCTTTACCCTCTGACGTTTATACTCGGAATAAATCTCATAAAAGCTCTCAAACGTCATATCCAGCTTATTTCCTTTTCGGAGCATCATCTCATGTTCCCATGCAGTCGCTTCCCGTTTGGTCTTAAATCCACGTTTCTGCGTCTGCTTTCTTTCCCCGGTAAAATCGGTGTATCGGAACACCACTCTCCATGTGCCTTTGTCTTTTTCCTGATATACAGCCATCTTAAGTACCTCCTATTTTTCTTCATAAAACAACTTTTTCTTGAAATAATTGGCATCCACACGCCCCGGCACTGTGATCAGTCCCATTCCGCTGAGTTCTTTATTCAGCTGGCGGATAATCTGGTATGCCTTTGACTGCTTGACCTGTAAAATATCCATTACCTCTTCCGCAGTCAGAAACCCATTCTTTAATTCAGACATTCCATTCACCTCCTTCCACATTTTCTTTAGGGAAATTCCCCCTCTACTTATCCAATCTTTCAAGGCACCTTATACAACCTCATTTTCAAAGTTTCTCTAGCTTAACGTTATTCAGTTATAAGTCAAGTGGTTGATTCGTCGGTTGTTAAATTTTTTTGTTTAAGTTTTTCTTGCGTCTTATTTTTCCATATGCTATACTGATTTAAACAAATATCGTTAACCACCAGTTCCTATTCATTGCAAAACGGTAGGAACTTATATTCAAAATTGAATAAAAGATTTTAGGAAAAGGAGAGATTCCTATGGCATTTGGAAAACGTATTAAATTTTTCAGAAACAGAAAAGGTATGAAACAGAAAGAGCTTGGCGAACTTCTTGGATTCCTTGGAAAAACTTCGGATGTACGTGTGGCACAGTACGAAACAGAAGCAAGAACCCCAAAAGCTGATCTGGTCAAAGAGATGGCACAGATCTTCGGTGTAAGCACCAGAGCCATCAATGTTCCGAACATTGACTCCTATCCTGGTCTCATGCACACCCTCTTTGCACTGGAAGATATGTATGGAATCAAGATTGGGGAAATCGACGGAGAACTCTGTCTCCGGCTTGACCGGGAGCACAAAGAATATCAACATCTGTTTGAACCTTTTCATGCATGGCAACAAATGGCTGCAAAACTGGAATCCGGAGAAATCAGCCAGGAAGAATACGATAACTGGCGATATAACTATCCGGAACTGGATACCTCTGAGATTCGGGCAAAGGTTCCGTCTCAGGAACTCTCTAACGAACTCATCAAGGCACTGAAAAAAGAGAATCAATAAAGAAATGCAAAAAGAAAAAACCTTACTGACTGCTCTTTCCAATTTGGAAACAGTTCATCAGTAAGGTTTTTATGTTATAGAAATATAATTTTATTCAACGGATATTGCAAGAACGTTGCCAATCCGTTGCCAAAATATAACGGAATTTGCTTGGAACACGCATAAACACTGGGTCCATTTTTGCAAAATCCTATTCAAACTCAATCGTTCCAGGCGGCTTACTGGTCAGATCATACATAACCCTGTTCACGCCCTTCACTTCATTAATAATTCTCGATGTCACCTTAAACAATACATCATATGGGATTTCCGCGCACTCCGCAGTCATAAAATCACTCGTATTCACTGCTCTCAGTGCAACCGCATAGTCATACGTTCTAAAATCGCCCATAACACCGACCGATCTCATATTTGTCAGACCTGCAAAATACTGTCCAAGACCTTTATCCAGACCGGCCTTTGCGATTTCTTCACGGTAGATCGCATCTGCATCCTGTACGATACGTACTTTTTCTGCCGTTACTTCACCGATAATGCGGATACCAAGTCCCGGTCCCGGGAACGGCTGTCTGTAGACAAGATATTCCGGAATTCCAAGTTCCAGTCCAGCTTTTCGAACCTCATCCTTAAAGAGCATGCGTAACGGTTCGATGATTTCTTTAAAATCAACAACGTCAGGAAGTCCTCCTACGTTATGGTGGGATTTAATGACCGCTGATTTCCCGAGACCGCTCTCGATCACATCCGGATAGATTGTTCCCTGAACGAGGTAATCCACTGCACCGATCTTCTTTGCTTCCTCTTCAAATACGCGGATGAACTCTTCACCGATGATCTTACGTTTTTCTTCCGGTTCTGTAACACCCTTTAATTTTGCATAATATCTTTCCTGTGCGTTCACACGGATAAAATTCAATTCATATGGACCTTCCGGACCGAATACAGCTTCGACTTCATCGCCTTCGTTCTTGCGGAGCAGACCGTGGTCAACGAATACACATGTCAGCTGTTTACCGATTGCTTTGGATAATAAAACAGCTGCAACAGAAGAATCAACACCGCCGGAAAGCGCACAGAGCACTTTGCCGTCACCGACTTTTTCACGGATCGCTGCAATCGTTTCTTCTACAAAAGATCCCATCTGCCAATCTCCTGTACAGCCGCATACGTCGTATACAAAGTTGCGGAGCATTTTCTGTCCTTCTTTTGTATGCATAACTTCCGGATGGAACTGTGTTGCATAAAGCTTTCTTTCCGGACATTCCATGGCTGCGATCGGGCATGCATCGGTATGAGCCGTTCCGACAAATCCTTCCGGTGCTTTTGCGATATAATCCGTATGGCTCATCCATGTGACTGTCTTTTCTTCCACATCTTTAAATAAAACAGAAGATTGATCCACAATCGTTTCCGTATAGCCATATTCACTGACAGGCGCTGTTTTAACTTCGCCTCCGAGCAGGTGTGCCATCAGCTGGGAACCATAGCAGATTCCGAGAACCGGCACGCCGATGTTTAAAATTTCTTTATCATACGTTGGAGAAGTTTCATCATATACGCTATTGGGACCTCCGGTAAAGATAATTCCCTTTGGATTCATCGCCTTGATCTGGTCAAGACTTAATGTATATGGATGCACTTCTGCATAAACGTTACATTCTCTGACACGTCTTGCAATTAACTGGTTATATTGTCCTCCAAAGTCAAGGACGATAATCATTTCCTTTTGCACAACATTTCCTCCTATGAATCTTTTCCTATTGTTTCTTTATTATACGGGAGCCGCCTCTTTTTTACAAGTTCTTTCCTAATTTATTTAAAATAGGAAGATACTCCTGCTGCAATTCCAGATGCAATGGTTTCCAGCGTTTCATCCGAAGTAGAAGAGCCCCGGTCCCCGACTTCCAGATCAACGGATGGAATTGTAGAATACGATGTCTGCGTCAGATCAATCGCCATGGAACCGCTGCTGTAGATCGGCACACCTTCTTCTTCCATCCGCTCGATCAGTGCCTGTCCGAGCGCATTGTGTTCTTCCCAGTGGGAAGCGACCGGCTCCATGCTTCGGTAACTTTCATTTTCGGGTACGCTGATAAAAAAGGCGCCTTTGTCATTTTCTGTTGAATCATAATGGATCGATATGTGGCAGTCCGCATGGTTATTGGCAATGACCGTCCGGGCAATGTTGTCGAGCTGCACATCGTCGGATTCGCGGATCATCAAAACGTGAAATCCTTCTTCTAACAGCTTCGTTTTCACGAGTTTCGCAACTCGAAGGTTCATCTCTGCCTCGGATGTTCCATTAAGAAGCGTCGTGCCTTCATTGATCGCGGTCGCGGTCACTGCTCCTTCAGAGGTACTTCCTCCTGTGACTTTCGGCGATCCGTCCGGATGACAAAGCGTGCTTTCCGAAGATCCCCCTTCCGTTCCGTGTCCGGCATTGATGCAGATGACTTTATCTTTCAGATCTTCCGCCTGAGAATAATATAAGACCGCACTTCCGGTATGGATTTTAGAATGATCCGCATATTCCCAATCCGGATTCCATTCAATTGTCTCCTTTTCCGGTTTCTTCTGTTCTTCCGTCGTCTTCATATCCTGTTCTTCTTCCGTATTCGCCTGTTTGGCAGTATTCTGGCTGCTTTCCGCCTTCGGCTCCGACAGATCACTGTCTGCCGTATCAGAATCGTTTCCCATCAGTACAACGACGCAGACGACCACGATCACCGCCAACAGACATAACAATACCGCTGCTTTGACTGCTTTTTTCCCTACTTTGAATTGTTTCACGTTTTTTCTCCCTGTTATTGTTTCAGATATTCCATCGCGATTTCCATGTCAACTTCTATTTCCTGGTTGATCGGTGGAAGTCTACGTCCGATATCCTCGTAAATGCCCTCGTACATCTGTCTCGTAAAGCTGATTGTCCGATGATTGCCGTCTTTAGACAGAAATGCGATTTCATATTCGCCAGCGTCGTTTTTATAAAAAAGCACTTCTTCCGCTTCAAAATCCGGTACTTGCTGATACAGCTCCGTCAGATAGTATGCCTTAATTATCTCAACAATCCTGTCGTCCAGACCTTCATCAAAAATGCGGATTTTTTCCGCCAGCTGATTTTGTGACAAGACAATGCGGACAATTTCACTTGACAGCACATAGCCGCTGTGTTCATCCCGATCGGCATACATATTGACCGCCTGCATATAGCTGTTTTCTGTCGTGACAAGGTGGAGATAGATACCCCTGCCCATTTCCTGATAAATGCAGTCATATGTCACTCTTCTTTTAAATCCGCAATGCGGACAGGTGAAGGTAAACAGTTCTCCGCTTAATACTTTATCTTTTACACTTCGATCAAACATCGGGTCGATCATATCCCAATATCGGAATGGCGACTCCTTTCCGCATGAGATACATGTGATATTTCCCATATGAATTTTTGACATAGTTGTTTCCTCTTTCTTCCTTGTTCCTCAAAAATTGCAAAGCGAATATTAATAAATCTTTGTGATCAGTTTTTCTCCGGTTGCCGTATCTTCCGTAATCTGGATCCGCATCTGTCTTCCTTCCTGCGCATTTTTGAAAATTGCTTTCAGCGCTGTATAAGTGACCGAATACATCTGCGTCGAGCCTTCAACCGTTAAGACAACAGTTTCTTCATCCTGCATTCTGACAAAGGTGACATCCAAATCATAAGACACCGCTGTCTCACCGCCGATATATCTTCTTGTCGTAAAGTTTTCCAGTGATTCGTGTTGATAAGCAACATCTTTTGGCAGTGTCTTACCGGTTCCTGTCAGGATTAGATTCGAATCGTCCGCTCCCCAGTAATACATATTGGGATTCTTATCATCAATCTTAAAATGTCTCTGGAAAGATCTCGTAATGCTGTCTAAAACTGTCACATAAAAATCTTCCTGCGAGGAAAGATAAAACTCATCATCTTCATCCAATGTTTCACCGGTATAAAATATGGAATCTTCCGAAAAACATAAGATATATCCATCATCCCGTTTTGTGATCTCTTTATCCAGCGACAGATCCCATCCGGTTGTTTCCTCAATGCCATTCAGCACCTTGGCCGGTGTCAATTCCCCTGTATAAAGCATGTTATATTTCCCATAATCACCTTTTTGACCAATATAGATCACCGTACTCTTTACTTCTTCACTTGTTTCTTCTGTTGTTGTTTCTGACGTCGGCTCTGATCGATCATCACCGCCACAGGCAGTGCAGCACATAACCAGCCCGATCAATCCAAGCAACAGGATAAAAAATCTTTTTTTCATTTGTACTTCCTTTTTCTGTCATTTACTTATCTGGATTCTCTCTAAAATATTATAGCAGATAAATGCCTTTCCATCCATGGTTATTTCAAATCACACCAGCGGACGGAAAGGCTAAAAATTTCTACAAGTTCAATCAATATGCCATCTGTTATAATTTTATCTTTTCTTTTATACAAGAAATATGATACTATAACAGGCGATTATGTTCTTTATACAACAAAAGGAGGAAACATTTTGAAAAACATTGTTGCAAAATGGAATGGCACCAGTTTAATCCTGCGGATTGTCATTGGCATGGTAATTGGTGCTGCATTAGGAATTTTTGTACCACAGGCATCCGGAGTTGCGATTCTCGGAGATCTGTTTGTTGGTGCCTTAAAAGCAATCGCGCCAATCTTAGTCTGCGTGATCGTTATGAGTTCTCTGGCAAATGCGAAAGAAGGAAGCAATGCCAACATGGGTATGGTTATCTTTCTTTATATGCTCAGTACAGTGATCGCTGCGATCATCGCCGCAGTTGCAAGTTTTTTATTCCCGATCACAATTACATTAACAGAAGCCGCAGAAGGAAGCTCTCCGAGCGGCCTGATCGAAGTCATTCAAAATCTGCTGTTACAGCTGGTTTCCAATCCTATTCAGGCGATTGCCGAAGCAAATTATCTCGGCATCCTCTTCTGGGCAGTGATTCTTGGAATTGCATTAAAACAGACAAATGAAGGAACAAAGAGATTCTTAAACGATCTTTCCGAAGCGGTTTCTACCGCTGTCCGCTGGGTTATCAGCCTCGCCCCGTTCGGTATTCTCGGTCTTGTATACAATGCAGTATCGACAAGCGGTATTGAAATTTTTACCGAATATGGCCGACTGATCGCTTTATTAGTCGGATGCATTTTATTCCAGGCATTTATTACCAACGGATTTATCGTTGGCATCTGCCTGAGAACGAATCCGTATCCGCTGATCTTCCGCTGCGTCAGAGAAAGCGGGATTACTGCATTTTTTACGAGAAGTTCTGCGGCAAATATTCCGGTCAATATGGAACTTTGTAAAAAACTCGGTCTGGATAAGGATAATTATTCCGTATCCATTCCTCTCGGCTCAACTGTTAATATGAATGGTGCAGCCATTACGATCACAATTATGACTCTCGCAGCGACAAATACCTTAGGAATTGATGTAAGCTTTCCGACAGCGATCGTTCTTTGCATTCTGGCTACTATTTCCGCATGCGGCGCTTCCGGTATTGCAGGAGGTTCTCTGCTGCTGATCCCGGTTGCATGTTCCTTGTTTGGTATTTCAAATGATATTGCTATGCAGGTAGTCGGCGTTGGATTTATCATCGGCGTGATCCAGGATTCCTGTGAGACCGCACTGAATTCCTCTTCCGATGCTTTATTAACTGCAACAGCTGAATTTATGCAGTGGAGAAAAGCCGGAAAAGAACTTCCATTTTAATTTTCTTTCAAGAAAACAAAAAGGGACAATCGGCTGATACCGATTTTTGACCCTGACATGAAGGAAAGATCCGATCCCAAAGAACTCTGGCTTTTTCAAAATCTGAATTCTCTATGGAATTATTATTCTACACTTGGGATCCACTGAATCCTGAATTCCCGGTATAAACAGACTCCCATGTTTACACCGGAAAATGGCAAAAGTTTATTTTCTACCGTAGACGGATTCCATTCCTACACCGGAAAATGGCAAAAGTTTATTTTTTACCGTAGACGGGATCCCATTCCTACACCGGAAAATGGCAAAAGTTTATTTTCTACCGTAGACGGGATCCCATTCCTACACCGGAAAATGGCAAAAGTTTATTTTCTACCGTAGACGGGATCCCA
>DVKZ01000109.1 GCA_018715775.1 Candidatus Fimousia stercorigallinarum
GCAATGGTGCTGTGGTCAGGTGCCTTTTGCCCGACAAGCAGCCACATAAAGTTAATATCGCGTTTACATGCTGTTTCAATTTTTCTGGATGAATAAATATTTTGAGAGTAGGCATAGGTCAGGATCTTGAACATGGTCTTAGGGTCTACTGCCGGATTTCTGCCTTTGGCAGAGTAAGCCTGATACAGCAAGCTGTAATCCAATCCCTCCAATTCGTGGCCAGCAGTCGGACAGAATCATCATCAGGAACCAAACCTTCCAAATTTAATGGCAAAACCAGTTGATAAGGTTCGGCAAATTCGGTATAATTTTTATGGTATTTTTGGTTAATGGTCATATCTAATTATACCATGGATTACGGGCTCTTCAGGGTCCGTTTTCTGTTTTCAGGCATAAAAATGGAGCCATTGCTCCATAGATGATTACTCACATCTATTTTGAAACGGCCCCTTTTCATTATTCTAAATCTTCCCCGTTAGAAGCGATCACTTTTTTATACCATGCAAAGGATTTTTTCGGAATCCGTTTTAACGATCCGTTCCCTTCGTCATCCTTATCGACATAGATAAAACCATACCGCTTCGACATTTCACCGGTCGTTGCGCTGATGAGATCAATGCATCCCCACGGCGTATAGCCGATCATATCAACACCGTCTTCTTCGATTGCTTCAATCATAGCCTGAATATGGGATCTCAGATAATCGATGCGATAATCATCTGAAATTTCTCCATTTTCCTCTATTTTATCAACTGCACCCAATCCGTTTTCCACAATAAATAATGGTTTCTGATATCGGTCATATAACGCATTTAATGTAATCCTGAGTCCCATCGGATCGATCGGCCATCCCCACTGGCTGCATTCCAGATAAGGGTTTTTGGCTGAAGCAAATACATTGCCGCCGGACGCTTCTCCTTGTCCGTCCGCTCTGACACAGCGGCTGTTATAATAAGAAAGAGAAATAAAATCAACGGTATTCTCTTTTAAAACTTTTTCATCATCCTCATGCATTTCCAAATGAATGCCTTCCCGTTCCATCATCTTCTTTGCATAAGCCGGATATTCGCCGCGTACTTGTACATCGATCAGGAAATAATTTTCCCTGTCTTTTTTTACGCTTTCCCACACGTCAACCGGGTTACAGCTATACGGATATACGCTGCCGGCAGCCAACATACAGCCGACTCTAAAATCCGGATTAATCTCTCTGGCCAGTTTCACTGCCAATGCGGATGCTACTAATTCATGATGCGCTGCCTGATATTGTACCGGAAGCTGCTTTTCCCCTTTTTCAAACCGGATACCTGCTCCCATAAATGGCAGATGCATTAACATATTGATCTCATTAAATGTGATCCAGTAGCGCACTTTGTCCTTAAACCGTTCAAATATCGCACGGCAGTAATTTAAGAAAAGCGGTATCACTTCACGGCTTCTCCAGGAACCGTATTTTTCTACCAACGCTAACGGAATATCAAAATGACAGATCGTAACGATCGGTTCAATTTTGTATTTGAGAAGTTCATCAATAAAATCTTCGTAATATTTTAATCCCGCTTCATTTGGTTCACGCTCTTCTCCAGTCGGAAAAATACGGGACCAGGAAAAGGAAAAACGATAACATTGAAATCCCATTTCAGCAAATAGTGCAATATCTTCTTTATAATGACCATACATATCAATGGCTTCCCTTCCCGGATAATTGGTGTCTTCCGGCAATTTTTTATAATCCATGATTCCCTGCATGACTGGCATGCGGTTTTTTCCATGCGGAATTACATCGACGATCGCCGGTCCTCTCCCATCTGCCTGCCATCCGCCTTCACATTGGTTTGCAGCTGTCGCGCCTCCCCACAAAAAATCTTTTCGCATTGTTATCCCCTTTCTACTGTTGCTGATCTACTCTACCGTTAACAAGGTTTCCCCTTGTTGTACATGGTTTTTTTCTTCGCAAATAATCTGATCAAACTCAGACGAATTGGCAACCAGCACAGGAGTTACTAACGAATAACCCTGTTTTTTAATAAAGTCCATATCAAATTCCAACAATTTCTGTCCTTTTTTTACAATATCGCCGGCTGCTGCCAGAGGTTTGAATCCTTTTCCTTCCAGTTGCACCGTATCCATTCCCACATGGATCAAAAGCTGTACACCGTTTTCTGTCGTCATTCCGATCGCATGTCCGGTTTGGAAAAATGCTGAAATCGTTCCGTCAACCGGTGCATAAACAGCACCTTCTTCCGGCATAACTGCGATTCCTTCTCCAAGCGCACCGCTGGAAAATGCTTCATCTTTTATTTCTGATAATGGTACTGTTTTGCCACTTAACGGGCTGGCAATCACTATTTTCCCGCCCTTTTTTACCGTTTTTTCTGTTTCTTCCGGTAATGGATCCGCTTTTGTTTCATCCCGGTAGAAAATCATTGTTAATACAAATCCCACCGCCATCGAAATTGCAATACCGATGAATGCGATAATAATATTGCCCATTGTTCCGTCCGGGTTCATCATATTCGGTAATTCGAAAATTCCCATTCCACCTAAAATGAATTTTCTGAAGTTAAAATGACCGTAAAATGCACCGCCGATACCGCCTGC
>DVKZ01000110.1 GCA_018715775.1 Candidatus Fimousia stercorigallinarum
AGAAATTTTGAGTATTATTCCGAGGATCCGCTGCTGGCGGCAGAACTCGCCTCCTCTTTGATCCAGGGGGTGCAGTCGATCCATATAGCCGCTACAGTCAAGCACTTTTGCTGTAATAATAAAGAAACCAATCGTCGGGACAGTGATTCCAGAGTTTCAGAACGGGCTTTGCGGGAAATTTATTTGAAAGTATTTGAACGGATCATTAAAAAATCATCTCCATGGGCTCTGATGTCTTGTTATAACAAGATCAACGGACACCGTGGATCGGAAAACAGGGAGCTGTTAGAAAATATCCTGCGTGAAGAGTGGGGCTATCAAGGCGTTGTAACTTCGGATTGGTTTACATTTGGAGAGCACTATAAAGAAGTATTGGCAGGTAATGATATTAAAATGGGCTGCGGTTATCCGGAACGACTTTTAATGGCAGTAAAAATGGGAGTATTAACACGGGAGGATTTGGAACGCTCTGCAAAAAGGGTACTCAGACTTATATTAAAGATTGATTAGGAGAATACATCAATGAGGAAAACATATAGCATTAGCGGGGAATATTTATATATTCCGGTTAATACAAAAGCAAAAGAAAAAAATGTCAGCTTTTTTATTCAGGAAGAGGAGAAAGCGGCTGAAAAATGGACGCAGTATAGAATTGCGGCAGACGAAAGTGCCGGTACGGAATATTCGTATGATTTTATGGCAGAACTTCCGATCGGCCGGTTTAAAGGGAAAAAGCTGATTATTGAAGGGGATGTGCCGGAATCGTTTCTGGAGCATATCAGCATTTCGGATAAGAAAGATCTGCCGTGCGCATCGCATTCGGTGATCCATTTTACAATTCCGCGCGGATGGAGCAATGATCCGAATGGACTTGTGTATCAGAATGGTATCTATCATTTTTATTATCAATATAATCCATTTAATCTTGTGTGGGGAAATATGTCATGGGGACATGCGGTCAGTAAAGATCTGCTGCACTGGGAGCAGAAAGATATGGTCATGTTTCCGGATGAAGAAGGAACAGTTTATTCGGGGTGCGGGCTGGTAAATGAAAGAGGTATGCTGGATCTTCCAAACGATGCATTGTTGTTTTATTATACAGTTGCCGGAGGCTGTAATGCATGGAGCGAAGGAAAACCATTTACACAGAAGATTGCCTATAGTCTTGACGGCGGAGAAACGCTGATCCGTATGAAAGAAGTGTGCATTCCGGAAGTTGCCCATGAAAACAGAGATCCAAAAATCTTCTGGCATGAGGAAACACAGGCTTATATTATGGTTTTATATTTAAGAGGAGATGAATATGCGGTATTCCGTTCGACAGATTTAAAAGAGTGGGAGCAGACACAGGTAATCCATCTGGAAGATGCATGGGAGTGTCCGGATCTGTTCTGTTTGACTTCGGAAGAAGGGGAAACCTGCTGGTTTTTCTGGGCGGCGGATGGATTTTACTATGCAGGGGACTTTAATGGTTATCAGTTTGCGGTTTTCCAGGAAAAGCATCATGCTTATTTAACGAAACTTCCTTATGCGGCACAGACATATTCAAACACCGGAGACAGGATCATTTCGATTCCTTGGATCCGTTCAAAAAACGAAGGGAAAAATTATACCGGTACATATGGAATTCCGGTAGAATTGTCATTTGAAAAGACAGAAGAAAATGAATTTCTTCTGATCCAGAAACCGGTAAAAGAATTGTACGGGCAGATGAAGCCGATACGGGACGAGAGGTTCGTTGACAATGTTAACAAATTTATTTATAATGGAAAAGAATGTAATCATGCACTTGTTGTGAAGTTACAGTTAAATTCACAAGTTTGCGGGGGCCACGCATGGAAGGTTAATGGTATGAAAATGGAATATTCTGCACTTTCCGGAACATTTATCGCTGGTGCGGAACGGATTATGGCAGGATATGGATTTTCGGAAGTGATGCTGATCGTAGATGATGGAATTCTGGAAGTCTTTTTTGACAATGGAAGGCGTTATGGCGTGTTTGAATTGCAGGACGATCGCACATCGTTTGAGATTGACAAAGATATGGTGGAAATTTGTGAATTTTATGAAGTCATGTAGATTTCATAAAAAGTATTGGAGAGAAGTATATGGCAACACTAAAAGACGTAGCGGCAGAATCCGGATTAGCGGTGAGTACGGTGTCCAGGATTTTAAATAATCGCGGATATATCAGCGAACAGGCGCGTCAGAGTGTTAACGATGCGATTAAAAAATTGAACTATCAGCCGAATGAGGTTGCGCGTTCGATGCATCGTAAGAACACGAATATGATCGGTTTGATCGTGCCTCATATCCAGCATCCGTATTTTGCTGAAGTAATTGATTATATTGAGCATTATGCTCATGAAAGAGGCTACCGGGTCCTTCTTTATAATTCCATGGGAATGCTTGAAAAGGAACGGGAATATATTGAAATGTGCGCCAGATACCGGGTTGCAGGAATCATTATATGTACGGGAGGGATTTCTTTAGAAGGCTTTCAGGAATTGGGGATTCCGATCGTAGGATTTGAAAGGTATGTGGATAAAGGAACGGCAACGATTGCCTGTGACAATATTCTGGGTGGACAGCTGGCAGCCAATTGTCTGATCGACAAGGGCTGCAGACATCTGATGCATATCGGCGATATTATTGGTGACAGAGATATGCCGGCAGACGATAGAAGAGTCGGTTTTCAGCAAATTTGTGAAGAACGCGGGATCGAGTATAAGAATATCTGGCTGGAACGGAGCTGTTATAATCAGATATATTATCAGGATGTGATTTTAGAAGCAATAAAGAAATATCCGGAAACAGACGGGATATTTACGAACAGCGATGCGATCGCAGCACAGGTGCTGCAGGTGTGCCGGGGGCTCGAGATCGATGTTCCTGGTAGATTAAAAGTAGTCGGATTTGATGATGTACTGCTCGCATCTTTGACGACGCCGTCCATTACGACGATCCATCAGCCGATTGAGGAGATGGCAGAATGTGCGGTACGGATACTGGATGAAGCAGTATCAGAAAAAGTGGTTCCGATCCAGACGGTGCTTCCGGTAGAACTGGTAGAAAGAGAAAGTACATAAGTATCTAGAGTAGAAGAGGGCATCTCCCCATCAAAGAAAAGGATGGGGAGATGCCCTCAAGTTGTGATACAGCAGGCAGCGAATCATTCGCAGAGAGCCTGTATAAGCCGTACGCTATCTTCTGTATGTTCAGTATTAACAATGATAATTGCATAAAGAGGATCGCTGCTGTCTTTATTATATTCTTTTCCAAACGAGGTATCAGAAATATCAACGGCAAAATATCCCTCTTCGGCATTTGAATCGTCGATCGAGCCGTCTTCATTTTCTCTTAAATTTGCAGTGTTGTAATCGAGCATTCCCTCTTGTTCCATCTTTTTAAAATCCTCTTCCGGTAAAAGTTCATCCAGAGGATAACATGCATTCATCTTCAGCAGATAACTGTACATATCCGGTCCGCATATTGCGACATCCATCCGATTATAAGAAACACTTACCTGTATTTCGAGTTCTTCTACATAGTAGTACATATCATCGTAGTCAAATGGCTGTTCTTCATTGAGCTGGATCGGTGTTTCATTTCCGTCTTTTTGCAGTTCTTTTTCAAAATCATCAAACCAGCTGCTGCAGAAGCGGTCGGTATTCAATACGGCGCAGATGCGAAGCCGGTAATCTTTCTGACCTTCATAAAACATATGAGCAAAACTGGCAATGATCAAAATGATCACAATGGCAGCCAGAATATACCACTTGTAATAATCCATGACAAATTGCAGTCTTTTTTTGCCGTGAAGTCTTTTGAATGTTCCGATATCACGTTCCATTTCCTGTTGAAAAATAGATTTTTCTTTCTTTTTTTTCATATAATACTCCGATCTAAGGTTCTTTTAAAGTAAATCCTGAATATTATCATAATCCATATAATCTTTGGATTCCGTGTGACTGGTTTCTCCGGATTCTTCATATTCTTCGAATTCATCAAATTCATCCGTTTCCTTTGGAATAAAAGGTTTAAAAATCGATGCAAAAATCGGAGCACAGAATTGTGCGGCTAATCCGAATATAATAAAGAGCAGACCTGGGATAAACCGGCAGATCCACAATCCGGCAATAATGATAAACAGCATTAAAAGCGTCAATGGGAAATTTTTAATGGATAACGTAAATGCCCAGATGAAAATCTGCTTTGTCGTACGTTCAAATTGTCCCAGGATCGCAAATGCGTATAATGAAGTAAATGCCCAGAAAACAAAGATCACACCAAAAAAGAAGAGGAAAAAGCTGTAGATGCCTCTTCCGGCGTGGTAACATAAATACATATCCAGTGCCAGAAACAGTCCGAACACAATGATGATCAGTCCGAGAATGATGCCCTGCTTCAGATTCTGCCTGAATGAGCGGAAAAAATCTTTTGAAACATATCCGTCCATGCCCCGTGCACGGAGGATCAGGGCGTAAAACAGAGCTGTTGTTGCTGGACCGATCGTAACGATAGGAATGCAACAGAGCAACCATAAGGAATTTAATACAAACAGGTCAAAAATTGTGTTCATGGATTGCCAGAACGGATTGTTGGTATCGAATATTTTGTTTAACATGATAAAAACCTTCCTTCCAAAAGCAAATGTTCAATATTTATATGTCATTTTAACAAAGAAATAGGTATTGTGCAACGGTATATGTCAAAGGGTTGATATAAAATGTACAAATAGTCGGAAAAGTTTGGAAAAATTTTTTTATACAAATTGTTTTATTGTCAATTTATATAAAAAAATAAAAAAGTGAGAAGAAAAAATCAAAATAATTCACAAATTGGATTGACATGCATATAAGGATGATGATAAAATTACTAATGTAAAACGTTTCTCATATTCTTTCTTTTGTGTGAAATTATCAATAATAGGGAGGATAACATCTTATTATATATCTGTAACGCCGGCTCAGATATATAAAATATAGAGAAGCGGAAAGAGGTAACGAGTATCAGTCTGATCAACTGAAAAAGTTACTACGTACATCATATTTTTAATGTTATTTGAGGAGGAATTAACATGAAAAAGAAAATTTTAGCTCTTCTGCTTGCTGTAGCTATGATGGCAACATTAGTAGCTTGCGGCGGTGATTCAGGGGATTCTGGAAGTTCAGGAGACGGTGTTGTCGTAACGATCTTTAACTCTAAGAGTGAGATTCAGTCACAATTTGAAGAAATGGCTGAAGAATATAACGCTTCCCATGACGGCGTTACACTTGAAGTATATTATTCCAGCGATACAGTAGCTGCTCATATGGCTTCTAAGTATTCTTCAAACGAACCTTATGTTCTTTCAATGGTAGATGCCAAAGATGTCTATTCTTTAGGACCTGACCATGCGATCGATTTAAGTGATGAATCTTATGTTGGCGATACCAATTATGCGATCACAATTGATGATCAGGTTTTAGCCGTTCCTTTCTGTATTGAAGGTCGTGGACTTATGTACAATGCAGATGCCATCGAAAAGATCACAGGCGAAACTTTTGATCCTACAAAGTATACTACATTAGATGCTTTCAAAGAACTGATCGATGAATTAAAAGCTGGCGGAATGGAAGCACCTTGTGGTGTTATGAAAGAAGACTGGTCATTAGCAGGTCACTTCTTCTCAGAAATTTATGAAGAACAGGAAGATGTTAATGCATTTGTTGATTCTTTATACGCTGGAGAAGCTGATTTAGCAAACAATGAAAAGTTCAATTCTTTGATGGATACATTTGATGTATTAAGAGATAACAACTATGCAGCTGATTCTGCAATCGCAGCAGAACGTGAAACTTCCGAACAGAAACTTGCTTCCGGAGAAATCGCATTTATGTTCGGCGGAAACTGGGATTGGGCTGTATTAAATGAATATGAACCATCTGAAAATATGGGATTAATGCCTGTACCTCAGAATACAGACGATGGAACAAATGAAAAATTAGTAGGCGGCGGTTCTAAGTACCTCTTTATCGATTCTTCCGATAACGTTACAGATGAACAGCGTCAGGCTGCAAAAGATTTCTTAACATGGCTGTATACAGAAGAAGATGGTAACACATTCTTGACAGAAACTTGTGGTGTAGTTCCTGCATTCAGCAGTATTCCGGTTGAAGGACTGGATCCATTATCTACTTCTATTGCAGAATATGTAGAAAAAGATGCATTGATTCCTAACTATGATTACTTACCAGATGATCACTATTCTAAAGTCGGTGCAACGATGCAGCAGTACCTTGACGGAAAAATTGACCGTGCAGGATTAGCAAAAGCTGTTGAAGATTACTGGTCTTCCACAACTCCTGTTGAACGCTAAAAGTAGTGAGTCTAAAATTTCAGCTAGGATTTC
>DVKZ01000014.1 GCA_018715775.1 Candidatus Fimousia stercorigallinarum
ATAATTAGATATGACTACTAACTGATCCTGACCTATGACTACTCTCAAAATATTTATTCATCCAGAAAAATTGAAACAGCTTGTAAACGCGATATCAACTTTATGTGTGGTTGCTTGCCGGGAAAAGGCACCTAACCACAGCTATCGGATGAACTGTTCGATCCAGGTGGAAGGTTAAAATATAGAAAAAACAAATATCTTTATTAAAGTACGCAAAAAAACGGAAGTAAGCCACAGTATACAGGTGAGATTACTTCCGTTTTTCCCTTTAGATTAAGCGAGGGAGTCGCTTTATCATCTAATTTGATAATTTTGCGACACACTCTTTAATATGTATGCTTCTAGCGTTCCGGAACGATTTCAATCCAGTATCCATCCGGATCCGTAATAAAGTAAATGCCCATGTCCGGATTTTCAAATGCGATGCAGCCCATATCTTCGTGCTTTTTATGTGCAGCATCGTAATCGTCTGTTGTGAATGCCAGATGGAATTCTTCATCACCGAGATCGTATGGTTCTGTACGGTCGCGCAGCCAGGTCAGCTCAAGCTGGAATGACGTGCTTCCATCACCGAGGTATTTTAAGATAAAACTGCCATCAGACGCAGCTTTTTCGCGGACAACATCAAGACCGAGTGCTTCTTTATAAAAAGCAATGCTTTTTTCCAGATCGAAAACGTTAAAATTGAAATGATTAAATTGAAACATTGTAAAATTCCCTCCATGTTTTGATTTTCTTTCTACATTGTACCATGTTTTTCTAGAAAAACATATTAATTAGTGTACAACAGGAAAAAAAAGAGTATAATGGATTTAACATGTAAATGTGAATGAATAGGAGGAAAGATGATGAAATTAAAGCGATTGATCGCAGTGCTGCTCGTGTTTGCGTTGAGTTTTTCATGTATCAATCTTCAAACGACAGATACTCAGGCGGCGTCAAAAACTTATTGGATCAAGGTGAATAAAAAGGCCAATGTTGCAACCGTTTATGAAAAGCAAAGTGGAAAATGGGTTGCAGTAAAAGCGATGCTTGTTTCCTGTGGGGGAAGCAACACTCCAAGTGGTACATATAATACGAAAGCAAAATACCGTTGGCATACATTAATGGGACCAAGCTACGGACAGTATTGTACCAGGATCGTAGATGGCATTTTATTCCATTCCGTATGGTATTATACAAATGGAAACAGGAAGTCTCAGGCAGTAAAAGAGTTTAATAAACTTGGTTCAACAGCTTCCCACGGCTGTGTCCGTGTTTCAACGGCAGATGCAAAGTGGATCTATAACAACTGTAAGATCGGAACAAAGGTAACGATTTATTCCAGCTCTGATCCGGGTCCGCTTGGCAAGCCGGCTGCTTATAAGATGCCTTCCAGTGCCGGTACAAGAAACTGGGATCCGACAGATGCAAGCTCCAGCAATCCATATTATCAGAGCCTTCCAGTGCTGAAAAAGAAAGTTTCCAGCGTTTCCTATGGAAGCAGCAAATATTCTACTGCTAAAAAGCTGGTGACGGCAGAACAGAAAAATGGAAAATCGTTGAAGAGCCTGGACATTACGGTTACAAAATATAGTTCTTCCAAGAAAAAATATGTATCTGCGAAGTACAGAACAAAGTCCGCCGGAAAATACAGGATCAAGTATAAGGCAGTTGGTTCCAAGGGAGTGTCAATCACAAAGACATTTGGTTTTATAGTGAATAAAGATGTAAGTGAACCGACCGTTACGCTTAAGAACACATCCGATACAATCTGTAAGGATACGAAGAATGCCGCTCAGTGGCTGAAATCCGCAAAGATGAAAGATGGTACGAACCGCAAGACAGCGGCAAAAGTATATATTAAGAAACCGGGAAGTTCTTCTTACAGTTCTGCATTGAGCTATACAAAAGCGAAATCTTATGTATTCAGCAAGACCGGAACTTATAAGGTAAAATATGTTGTAACGAACAAGAATAAAACTTCGGTAAAAACATCAAAGACGGTAACCGTAAAAGTAAAAGCTCCGACAATGACACAGAACACGTCGCTGCCTGTAAAAGTAGAAACAGGTAAATTAGGAGCATTAAAAGATTATGTGACAGCAAAAGACTATAATGGCAAAGCACTCAGCGTTAAGATTAAAATCCTGGATGCAGAAGGAAATGTCGTAACAGAATCTGCCATGAGACAGACACCAGGTACGTATAACGTTACATTTGCTGCCAGAGGAACCAATGACATTAAAGTTAAGATGAAGATTCAGTTTACGATCTATGCTGTGGAACAGGCGCCGGATAATTCAACAGAGCCTGTACCGGATACGGAAACAGCAACAGAGGCCGAAACGGCAACGGAAGAAACCACGGGAAGTTCAGAAACTGAGACAACAACAGAACAGGCACAGTAATCAAATAATGAGAAGGGGATCCTTGAAATCAGGGTCCTCTTTTTGCGTTGATTTGAAAAAAGTAAAGCCGGCGAGTTATTGACAAGAATCCTGTATATGGTAAAATATAAAAGTTAAATTGTATAAAAATTCTTTTATTACATATAAAAGATAATATTAGGAGGAATCAATCATGGCAACACCTTATAATCATAAGGCCATTGAAGCAAAATGGCGCCGTAATTGGGAGGAACACCCGATTAATGTAGATGATGGAAAAAAGGAAAAGTATTACTGCCTGGATATGTTTCCATATCCATCCGGTAATGGACTTCATGTAGGACACTGGAGAGGTTATGTAATCTCTGATGTATGGAGCCGTTATAAAATGATGCATGGATACTACCTGATCCATCCGATGGGATGGGATGCGTTTGGTCTGCCTGCAGAAAATTATGCGATCAAACATGGTGTTCATCCGGCAATCTCTACAGCGGAGAATGTAAAAAATATTAAACGTCAGATCAATGAGATTGCAGCAATCTATGATTGGGATCGAGAAGTCAATACAACAGATCCGAATTATTATAAATGGACACAGTGGATTTTTGTAAAAATGTTTAAAGAAGGTCTGGCTTATGAAAAACAGATGCCGATCAACTGGTGTCCATCCTGTAAAACAGGTCTTGCAAACGAAGAAGTTGTCGATGGTAAGTGCGAACGCTGCCATTCAGAAGTTACTAAGAAAAATCTTCGTCAGTGGATGTTAAAGATCACGGCATATGCAGACCGTCTTCTTGATGATCTTGATAAACTGGACTGGCCGGAAAAAGTTAAGAAGATGCAGTCTGACTGGATTGGAAAATCTCATGGTGCAGAAGTTGACTTCAAGATCGATGGACGTGAAGAAACGATCACTGTTTATACGACAAGACCAGATACTTTATATGGAGCTACCTTTATGGTTCTTGCACCGGAGCATGAACTGGCAGCATCTCTGGCAACAGAAGAGACAAAAGAGGCTGTTGACGATTACATTTTCAGATCCTCTATGAGATCTTCTGTAGACCGTATGCAGGATAAAGAAAAAACGGGTGTATTTACGGGAAGTTATGCGATCAACCCATTAAATGGAGCAAAAGTACCGATTTGGTTATCTGATTATGTACTGGCAGATTATGGTACCGGCGCCATCATGTGCGTACCGGCACACGATGACCGTGACTTTGAGTTTGCAAAGAAGTTTGATATTCCGATTATCCAGGTTATCGCAAAAGACGGAAAAGAAATTGAAAATATGACAGAAGCCTATACAGAAGCTTCCGGAATCATGATCAATTCCGGTGACTGGAACGGAATGGAATCTGCCGTATTAAAAGAAGAAGCACCGGACATGATTGAGAAATGGGGCTTTGGTAAGAAAACAACGAATTATAAATTAAGAGACTGGGTATTCTCTCGTCAGCGCTACTGGGGTGAACCGATTCCGATCATCCATTGTGAAAAATGCGGGGTTGTTCCGGTACCGGAAGAAGACTTACCGGTATTGCTTCCGGACGTTGAAAAATACGAACCGACAGGAACCGGAGAATCTCCTCTGGCTGCAATTGACAGCTGGGTAAATACAACGTGCCCTTGCTGTGGAGGTCCTGGTAAACGTGAAACGAATACAATGCCTCAGTGGGCAGGTTCTTCCTGGTATTTCTTAAGATATGTAGATAATAAGAATGATAAAGAATTAGTAAGCCGTGAAAAAGCAGATAAATATTTACCGGTAGATATGTATATCGGTGGTGTGGAACACGCCGTACTGCACTTATTATATGCGCGTTTCTATACGAAATTCTTACATGATATCGGAGTTGTAGATTTCGACGAACCATTTAAGAGATTATTTAACCAGGGAATGGTATGTGGACGTGACCGTGAGACAGGTGCCGCAACGAAGATGAGTAAATCTCTCGGCAATATCGTTTCACCGGATGATATGGTTCGCGATTACGGATGTGATTCTCTGAGAATGTATGAATTGTTCATTGGACCGCCGGAATTAGATTCTATCTGGGACGACAGAGGAATGGAAGGAATCTATCGTTTCTTAAACCGTCTGTGGAATATGTTTACGGACAATAAAGATAAAGAGGTCAAAGAAACGAAAGAACTTGTAAAAATCCGCAATAAGATGATTTATGATATTACTACACGTCTGGAACAGTTCAGTTTGAATACCGTTATTTCCGGATTTATGGAATATAACAACAAATTAATGGAACTCACGAAAAAAGGCGGCGTAGATAAGGAAACATTAAAGACTCTGACATTGTTGATCGCTCCATTTGCACCTCATATTGCAGAAGAGATGTGGGAACAGCTTGGAGGAACCGATTCTGTATTCCATCAGAGCTGGCCGGTATATGATGAATCGAAGATGAAAGATGATGAGATCACAATTCCGGTTCAGGTAAATGGAAAGACAAGAGCAACCATTGTAATTTCCGCAGATGCTCCGAAAGATGAGATTCTTGTGGCAGCTAAGGAAGCAGTTGCATCAAAGATCACGGGAACGATTCGAAAAGAAATCTATGTTCCTGGCAAGATCGTCAATATTGTTGCAAAATAAACGGATAATTAAATACAAAGTTTTAAAGTGTGTGAAGATGATGGCGTAGGCAGAGTAGAAATATTCTCCACGTCATTTTCTTTCAAAGGGGAAAAGGTAGAATGGAAAAACGTTTGCAATATAATTTAACCGAAGGAAATGTTGCCAGTCAGTTGATCCGTTATGCAATACCGTTGCTGCTGACGAGTTTATTTCAGTCAATGTACAGTTTAGTTGATATTTTGGTAGCCGGAAATTATGTTGGAAGCAGAGGAATCTCTGCGATCAATAATTCCAGTCTGGTCATCCTGCTGATTACGAAAATCGCGATCGGGATCACGCAGGGCGGCAATATCATCATTGGACAGTATTTCGGTGCGGGTGAGGAGAAAAAGAAGAGAGAGGCCATTGGAACATTGACCCTGCTATCGATCGTTCTTGGTATTATCAGTATGATCGTCTTTTATTTTGGTGCGGAATGGATTTTGATCCGATTGAAAGCACCCGCACTGCAGGAGGCGAAAGAATATCTGCAGATTTGTGCGATCGGACTCGGCTTTGTATGGCTTTATAATGCATTGAGTGGGATCCTTCGTGCTATGGGAAATTCCAGGATGCCGATGAACTGTATTATCGTATCCACTTTATTAAATATTGTTCTGGATTTTCTGTTTGTCGGAGGCTTTTCTATGGGAACGGCCGGAGCGGCCTATGCAACGGTCTTTTCACAGATTGTGTCCTGTGTGATCGCATTTGTATATTTGTTTTTGAATCGACAGATTTTCAGCTTTCAGCTGTCGAATATGAAAATACGATTGAATGAGATGAAGAAAATTTTCCGCCTCGGAATCCCGTCTGCGATCCAAATGACGATTGCCGGTTTTTCCTGGCTGTTTGTCACTTATATGATCAATCAGTATGGCGTCGATGTTTCGGCCGGAAATGGGATCAGTATCAAGATCAAAGATACGTGCCAGCTGCTTTTGTCAGCGATGAATCTTGCCTCTTCGACGATGATTGCACAAAATCTTGGTGCGAAAAAGTATGATCGTGTCATGGTGATCGTCAATACGGCAATTAAGATCAATCTTATTCTCGCATTATGTACGATTGTAATCTGCCAGATCTTCGGTGGAGCTATGGTTGGATTCTTTACGAATAATGTGGCGGCGGCAGCAGCGGGAACTCTGAATCTTCGGATCGAGATCTTCGGACAGATCTTTTATGCTATCTTTTTGATTTATAATTCTCTGTCTATCGGAGCCGGACAATCTGAGTTTGCAATGTTCAACTCTTTTATGAACTGTATTGTCGTTCGGATCGTGCTCTGCTATATTTTTGATAAGATATGGGGACTGACCGGAATTTACATTGCGTGCATGGCAGCAACCTTTGTTTCTTGTCCGATTGGTTGGATTTATGCGAAAAGCGGATGTTGGAAAAGGGATATTGTCCACTAGCCAAATGATATATTGAAAAGTGTATACAAGGAACATTTTTCAAAAAAGAAGAAAAAATTACACAAATTGTCTGAAATGAAGAAATTTATTCAAAAAGTATTGACCGTCACATACGGGCATGATATCATAATTATGAAGGTGTTAAAGGTGAATACAATTTAATAAGGAGGGTCTATGATCGTTTACTGCAAAGAAAATGAGCACGACATGTACTTAGTTGCAGCAAATATGATTGCTTCGCAAATTTTGAAGAAACCGGGTAGTGTTTTTGGGATTATTGGCGATTTTGACGAAAACGAACAAATCACTTCGATCTTACGAAACTGGTCAGACGCCGGCTATATTGACTTTTCTCAAGCATCTATCATAGAGTATGAAGACCGCGAGTCGTTTCAGGCAAATGTTGATCTTTTGTTTTTTGGAATCTGTGATAAGACAGAGATTCCCCGATTGTATGAATGTTATCAGGCAATCAAGAATTCGGAACAGGTTTTATCCGTTGCGTGCGGGAAAAATAATGCACATAAAGTAAGATCCATTTTTGAGGAACAGGTTTTGTCTGAAAACCCAGCTGCAATAGTACAGTCTCACGAGAATGTTATATTAGTTGGAGAGAAGGCAGCTTTATCTGGTTTGTCCAAAACTGGTAAATGGTATTACTAACACTGGAGGATTAGGATGCCGCAGTTCAATATATGATTGACTGCGGCATCCTTTTTAAATTTCTGCAGTTTTTCACTGATTCAGAAGCGTCTGTATAAAAGCGAGTTTCTGCTTTTCGGCAGGTGACATATCTTCTTTCAAGACGTCTAAAATCAGGTTTTTTTCATCCGAAGTAAAGGTCATGCCGGCTTTTTCCAGCGACTGACTGGTCTGCATCAGGATGGGAAGAAATTCTTCCGGCGTTTTTCCTGCTGCGTTTTCCATTAAAAGTGTCATAACCGCGAGCTTTTCCGGTGAGATATTACGGATCCTTGGATCACTCATCCATTTTGGGTTCATGTTTCACCTCGATTATTTTTTTGGATCAGGTCATTTAAGAGGGATGACAGCATATCATTAGAAGAAGATGAAGTTTCGGGTATGCTTTCTACTGCATCTGTCTTTGTGTCGGCAGAAGCAGGGAGGCTGCCCATGATATCCTGATAATTTTGATAAATGCGCAGCATTTTCATTGCATTTATCATCGTGTCGATTTGTTTCGCGACTTCCGGGGCTGCTCTTGCTTTCATGGCAATGAGCATTTGCTCCATATTGATGTTGCTGGAATCCATATTGCAGGCGCTGATCATTTCTTCTGTATCATAATCACGGAGGACTTTTTGAAGTTCCTGAAATTTCAAAATACCGGCAACCGGCCGTTTCAGATTTTTTGAAATATATGGGAATGCAGCTTCCAGCATATCGATATAGGTATCGTCCATGAGGCACTTTCCTTTCGCTTCTATCATAAGCTATTTTATGGGGAGGTGAGAGAAAATATGAGTACAAAATTAGTGGAAGATGAAAATACGGTATTTGAAATTGATGAAGAGTGTCTGAGAGAAAAAGCGAAACAGGCGGATGAGGAAAAGACAGTGGAACTGGACGATCTTTGCCATATGCAGACATGTGGAAAAAAAAAGAATGGCTGTAACCATTGCTGGTTGATCGTATTGCTTTTCTGCATATGCTGTCGCTAAGTAATCCGCGATAAGGCACAATAAAAACAGGCAAATGGAAGGGATCGCATTTCTATTTGCCTGTTTTTTGGAAAAAAATATGGAGATGTATAGACACCAGAGCGCCTATACATCTCCTTTTAACAGTTACGTGAATCGATTAAATACGACTTACCGATTACTTAGCATCCGCATCCGCCGCAGCAGAATAACAAGATGATGATCCATAAGCAGGAATTATTATCGCATCCGCAATCGCTTCCGCCGAATAATCCGTTGTCTCCATTGCAGCAGCATAATAAAAGGATGATCCAGATAAGGCTGTTGCCGCATCCGCAATTACTTCCTCCACAACCATTTCCGCAGCCTGTAGCAGCTAAATCACTCATTTCGGTTACCTCCGAATTTTCATTACACTATATACTATGCAGAGCTTAAAACAGGGTGCCGGAAATTTTCGGATTTTTAAATACGCTTATCTGGAGACTGTTTTTTTCATATTGATGCGGAAATCCGGAATCTGTGATACGACCGGGAGCAGGATTATTGAAAAAATTAAGCCGGAAATTCCCTGAATAAGGTTAGCGGGTACGCTGGCAAATGCGCCGGCTCCATAAAGAAAATATTCAAAGAAGCAGTATCCGCCGGCAACAATGATCGTTGAAAAGATTCCGCAGATCAAACAAGAAAGTATTTTCGGAATTCCGTGTTTTGAAGCAGAACGATATACGATAGCAACGACGGCCGCAATAATGAATTTAACGGTAAATGTGATCGGGACATAGATAAAATATCCGCCGATCAGGTCAGCAAGAGCAGAGCCGAGTCCTGCAGCAAGCGCGCCATAAAACGGTCCAAGTGTGATTCCGGATAATATGACTAAAGCATCCCCCGGATGGATATATCCGCCTGTTCCGGGAGTAGGAATATGAATACTCATTGTTGCAACGCAAGTAAGTGCAGCAAACAGTGCACCATAAACTAGTTGTTTTGTTTTTTCCATAATATGAGTCTCCTCCTTTTTTGTAATATTAAGAATGAAGCTATTGTAGTATTATTGTGGATTGTTTTAAATAGCCAGTTTTTGAAAAAATAATGGATCCAGTTTGTATAATAACAGAGACCGCATAGGATAAGAATTATGATGGAAACAGGGTTTCTCTTATTTACAACTCTGAAGGGATATGCTATAATTCCTTCAGAATTGTTCGGCAAAATGGGGATTTTCTTCCTATTTTTGCAGGACATCCCCGTAAAATGTAAAAATGATGATAGTGACACAGGAGGAATTACTATGGTTAAATTATATCCGGCCGGTGCTTATCTGGTAAACGGATCCACAATCATCGCGGATGGACCGGAACAGATGGACCAGCTGAAAAATGAAACTGGAACTGTTGTTTCGAAAGAAGAAGCAGCGAAAAATACGATTGCCTATGGAATTTTGAAGGATCACAATACTTCAGATAACATGGACAAGTTAAAAATTAAATTCGATAAATTAACCTCTCACGATATTACATTTGTCGGCATTATTCAGACATGCCGTGCATCAGGAATTGAAAAATTTCCGATTCCTTATGTATTGACAAACTGTCACAACTCTTTATGTGCGGTTGGCGGTACGATCAATGAAGATGACCACGTATTCGGTTTAACTTGTGCAAAACGTTACGGCGGCGTCTATGTACCACCTCATCAGGCTGTTATCCACCAGTTTGCACGTGAAATGCTTGCAGGCGGCGGCAAGATGATCTTAGGATCAGATTCCCACACCCGATATGGTGCATTAGGAACGATGGCCATGGGTGAAGGCGGTCCGGAATTAGTAAAACAGTTATTATCCAGAACATATGATATCAATATGCCGGATGTAGTCGGCATTTACCTGAAGGGAAAACCGGAAAAAGGAGTAGGACCTCAGGATGTTGCTCTTGCGATCATAGGCGCAGTATTTAATAATGGATATGTTAATAATAAAGTAATGGAATTTGTCGGACCTGGTGTTTCTAACTTAAGCGCAGATTTCCGTATCGGCATCGATGTTATGACAACAGAGACAACTTGTCTTTCTTCTATCTGGAGAACAGATGATACGATCAAAGAATTTTATGAAATTCATAAACGCCCGGAAGACTACAAAGAATTGAATCCTGGAGCAGTTACATATTACGATGGTCTCGTAGAAGTAGATTTAAGTGCGGTTAAACCGATGATCGCAATGCCATTCCATCCAAGCAACACTTATACGATTGAAGAAGTGAATGCAAACCTGGATGATATTCTGGCAGATGTTGAAAAGAGAGCACTTGTCAGCTTAGATGGTGCGGTTGATTATACACTTAGAGATAAGATCCGCAACGGCAGATTATATGTAGAACAGGGAATTATTGCAGGATGTGCCGGCGGCGGATTTGAAAATATTTGTGATGCGAATGATATTTTGAAAGGTACCAATATTGGATCTGATGAATTTACACTTTCTGTATATCCGGCAAGTACACCGATTTTTATGGAATTGGCGAAAAACGGCGTTGTTGCTGATCTTCTTGCTACAGGCGCGATCGTAAAAACAGCCTTCTGCGGTCCATGTTTCGGTGCCGGTGATACACCTGCAAACAATGCGCTTTCTATCCGTCATACAACTCGGAACTTCCCGAACCGTGAAGGATCGAAGTTACAGAGCGGTCAGATTTCTTCAGTAGCATTAATGGACGCGCGTTCGATTGCAGCAACTGCAGCGAATAAAGGATATCTGACACCAGCTACGGATATGGTTGATGTTGATTATACAAAACCAAAATATCATTTTGATAAGACAATTTATGATAATCGTGTCTTTGATTCTAAAGGTGTGGCAGATGAAAGCGTAGAGATCAAATTTGGACCAAACATCAAAGACTGGCCGGAAATGCCTGCACTTCCGGAAAATCTGGTATTAAAAGTTGTTTCGGAAATTCATGATCCTGTTACAACAACAGATGAACTGATCCCATCCGGAGAAACTTCTTCTTATCGTTCGAATCCGCTTGGCCTGGCTGAATTTGCATTGTCCAGAAAGGACCCGGCATATGTTGGAAGAGCAAAAGAAATCCAGAAAGCGCAGAGAGCAGTAGAAGCAGATCAGTGTCCGGTTACGGTTCTTCCGGAATTAAAACCGATTATGGATACGATTAAGGCAAACTTCGAAGTAAGCCGTGATGTTCTCGGATTCGGAAGTACGATTTTTGCTGTAAAACCTGGAGATGGTTCTGCACGTGAACAGGCTGCATCCTGTCAGAAAGTATTAGGTGGATGGGCCAATATTGCAAATGAATATGCAACAAAACGTTATCGTTCGAACTTGATCAACTGGGGTATGCTTCCATTCTTGATTGATGGAGAAGATCTTCCATTTGCAAATGGAGATTATTTATTCATCCCACAGATTAAAAAGGCAATTGAAGATAAATTGACAGAAATTACCGCATATGTTGTAAAAGACGGCGAAATGAAAGAGTTTACCCTGAAAATGGGCGAACTCACCGATGATGAAAGAACAATTATATTAAAAGGATGTCTGATCAATTACTATCGTGGATAATAATTGAATGATGAGTTTTATGGCACCGCAAGATCATGGAAGTGATCGGGCGGTGCCATTATTTTGTTTTCCTTGTGAAATCAGCTCGAATCATGTAAAATGAAATATATCGAAAGTTGTTTGGAGGAGGATATCCGTGGTCAATAAGGTTAAGAATGGAATTGATGAAATTGCAAAAGTTATGATAGGAAAAGAAGAGGCGATCAAGAGGATCATGTCTGCCATTTTGGCTGGCGGGCATGTAATGATCCAGGATGTACCGGGGGTCGGCAAGACGACGATGTCGCTTGCATTTGCAAGGGTTTTGGGTTTGAACTATCAGCGTATTTCATTTACACCTGATATTATGCCTCAGGATATCGAAGATTATAGCGTACATTGTCAGAGATTTCATATGGATGAAGAGGAAAAAAAGAAAGCACATCTCCTGATGGCAGATGAAGTAAACCGTTCGTCTCCAAAGATTCAGGCAATGCTCGTTAAGATGATGGAAGATAAAAAGTTGAAAGTCGGTGACAAAGTGACAGTTCTGCCGGAGCCGTATGTTGTAATCGCATCACAGAATCCACTCGATGAGAATGAACTTCTTTCAGAATCATCGATGGATCATTTTATGATCGGTCTTACGATCGGCTATCCGGATGCGTTAAGTGAGATTAAGATGTTGAAGCAGGAAAATATAAAAGAGAAAATACTCTCTTTAAATGAAGCTTTAAATATTCAAGATGTATGTGAGATTCGTACGCAGGTGAAACATGAGTTTGTCAGTGATGCCATTTATGAATATATTGTTGCAATTGTTAATAAAACAAGAACAAATCAGCTGTTGGATATCGGAATCAGTCCGAGAGGTTCGATCGATCTGCTGAAGATGGCGAAAGCCAATGCATTTATTGAAGGCAGAGATTATGTGGTGCCGTCAGATGTGCAGGCGGTTTTAGAAGATACGGCGAATCACAGAGTACGTTTAAGCCGCTATGCAAAGCTGGAAAACCGTAAAAGCAGTCAGATTCTGGCGTCGGTATTGGAAAGTGTTCCGGTACCAAAAGGGATGGAAAGGAAACGTTAACATGTATCTGGTATTTATGCTGTTTAGTCTGATTTATTTTCTGATATACCAGAATGTCATTGGAGGATGTCTGTTGGCATCCTTGTTTCTTATCCTTGCTTATTCCTATTATAAAGGAAAGAAGATCATTCAAAATGTAGATCTTTCTTTTAATGAACATAAGAAGATCTACCGGCAGGGAGAGAAGTTTCGGTTGACGATGGAAGTTCCGAAACAGCAGATTTTTGAAACGAGAGAGATAGCGATCGAAGTCTTTTATTATTCTGTGATTGATCAGAAACGGACGAGTCAAAAAGAAATTTTGCTGCTTCAAAGAAGAGCAGATGGAAAAGTATCCATTGAATATGAAGTGAAACAGGGAGACCGGATCACGGTGGAAATTGTCAAGTTTTCGATGTATGATCTGTGTGGCTGTTTTCGCTTTCAAAAACAGTTGGATTTTAAAGAAAAAATTCTCGTATTCCCGGAAGAATATCCGATTGAAAATGGAGAGGTAACGGATTCTTTAGAAGAATATGGAAATGTCAGACTGTTTGGAGATGAAAATAATTCCAATCACATAGAGCCGGTGATTTATCTGGATCTGGAAAATCTAATTTATGAAACGGATAAACTGATTCGTCGTAATTATTTGACGGTCGTGTATTCGATTTCATCCACATTGCTTTTGCACAATTATAAACAGAGATTTTTGATCGGGGATGAGCAATATGTGATCCATCGCTGGGAAGACTATCTTCCGCTTTTTCAGAAGATTTTTGATGTGATTGAAGCCGGGCGTCCGCTTCTGGAACCAAAGGATATGAGCATGATCACGCATGCGATCACGACCAAAAACGGTCTGCCGGTACCGGGTTATTACGGGAAGACGATCGCAGTTGTCGGAAAGGCGGTTGACGTTGATCAGATTTATTCGTTGACAGAATATGTGATCGTTCAAAATCTAAAAGAGGACTTATTGTATTTATCATTGTAGGAGAAGTTATGAGAAGGCTGGGTTTGATTTTTTGTATTTATATTTCAATTATAAATGGAATTTGTAACGGATTTGAAATTGAAGATTATCGCGGCTTTGTGTTTATCCTGGCATTCGTCTTTTTCTTTTATTGGAGCATTATTACATCAGACTTTTTCTATAACCACAAACTTCTGCGATGGATCCAGTATGTGCAGTACTTTATTTTGGCGGGGTATATTCTGATAGATGCGAGAAGGCTGTTATCCGGAGGGATCGCACTTTGCAATCGTCTGTTTGATGTCTTAAATGTTACTTACCACAGGGAGTTCAGTTATTTTTCCGGCGTGAATGAAGCGACTGCGCAGGCGGATATCCTGATATTTGCGGCAATCTTGCTGTTATTATACAGTGGTATTCTTTTGCTCAGCCGAAGACATATATGGTTTGTTCTTTTGGAATCAATGCCTGCTATGATCCTGCTGATGATCTTTTCGCCGCAGGCAATTCATGGAAACTTTTTTGTATATTTTGCAGGAATTATGGGACTTTATTATATTGAGCACCATAAGGAGAAAACGGCTGTGATCAGTTTCGGCATTATGATGTTTGGAGCGGTATTCTTTCTGCTTTATCCATCGACGGAACTTTTCGGACAGGAGATGACGAGTATCCGACAGGGCAGTATGGTGTTCGCGGAATACATCAGCCATGTCATTAATGGGGATCGATCGGTTTTTACTTTGAATTTTGGAGATATTAAAAATGAAGCGACGAAGAAAATGGAAAGTAATACGATTTTTTCAGTGAAAATGAGACATTCAGAAAATATGCTATATTTTCGAAGCTTTGTCGGACAGGAGTACGAAGACGGAAAATGGAAGCAAAATCCGAATGCGCTTAGCGAGGAACTGTTGGAAGACTATGAAAAGATGATCAATATGAAGCTGGAGGATGTACCAAGTTTCCATCCGGTCATCCGTAATATGGAGATTTCATATCGGGACGATGAAATCGATGCATTGTATCCGTATTATACGACGTCGTTAAAGAATGAGGACGGGTTGGTTTATTATGTATCGGTAGGTGATTATAATCAGTTTTTGGATAATACGGATTCCATTGTCAGTCAGATGGAGAAAGACGGAATTTATAATTGGAATTATGAGAGTCAACTCTATCATTTCGTATTAAAAGAAAATCTTGGGATACCGGCCGGGTTGAAAGAAGTCTGCCAACAGCTTATATCAGAACTTGAAATAGGAAATGATTCTGAAATAGAAATTGTCAGCCAGATCAGAAAATATTTGAATGATGATTTTACGCTTACGGCTAATGCCGGTTCGGCTCCGGAAAAAGAAGATCCGACGGAATATTTCTTATCCCAGTCGAAACGGGGGAATATATCCGAATATGCGTCTGCAATGACGTTGTTACTGCGCAGCTGCCAGATTCCTGCCCGTTATGTAGAAGGTTATATGTTAAATGAAGATGATTTTAATAATGCACCGATGACGGAAGGCAAGATGACATTGACGGTGGATAATGAGGATGCCTATGCATGGGTAGAAATTTATCGGAAAGGAATCGGATGGATTCCGGTTAATCCGGTATCCGGCGATGCATTGATCGCTGCAAGCGATGCAAGAGAGATTGAGCTGCCGAGTCTGCCGAGGATTACAATGACACCCGGAGAACTCGTACAGGCTGTTGTGAAAGTCGTATTATTGGCAATTGTCTGCTGTATTATACGTGTAATTGTGATCCACTATGTGATATCGAAGAAAAAGAAGCAGATGACGCGGGCGGAGCGGATCCAGTGGTATTCCAGGATATGGGACCGATATAAATACCGGCATTTTGATCCTAAGATCCAAATGATCATTGAGGAAGCAGAGTACAGCAACCATACGATTACGGAGGAAGAAGAGCAGGCGGTATATGAAGCGGCGTATTTGGTAAGAGAAGAGTATCGGAAAAAGCTGCCGCTTTATATGAATGTTTTTGATGTCTTCCTTGCATGCAGGGATATTTTGTAGCTTTATATAAATGCCTTTTTAAAAAACAGGAAGCAGAACGGAGGAGAATCCGTTCTGTTTTTTTGTAAAAAATATAAAGAACATTTCCTATCTTTTTTCTTATTTCACTCGTTATATATAATAGAAAGATAAGTACTTAGATTTCACTGGCAGAAAGGAGGAAATTCATGAATTCAGATTTTGTGCTGATCATGAAAATGAAGCGGGGCGATGAAGCGGCATTGGAACGATTTGTCCGTAAATATTATCAAATTATCTTGAATTATTGTAACTATCATTGCTTTGATGGATCTTATGCAGAAGATCTCACTCAGGAGACATTTGCACGTTTTTTTGAAAAGCTTTCTGATTACCGTTGCATGGGAAAAACCCTGAATTATCTGTATACGATCGCTGGAAATCTCTGCCGGGATTATTATAAAAAAAAGAAAGAATCTTTGCTGGAGGATGAGCAGAAAGAGCCGGAAGATAAAGCAGGAAAACAGGAAATTGACCGGGTCGTAGAGAAAAATGCGATCGAAGAAGCTTTAGCGAGTCTGCCTTTTGAGATGCGGGAAGTGATCATACTGTACTATTTCGAGGAGAGAAAGCTTTCGGAGATAGCGGATATCCTACACATCGGACTGCCACTTGTTAAATACCGGATCCGGCAGGCAAAAATGAAATTAAAAGGTTTGTTAAAGGAGGTTTGAGATCGTGACATTGGAAAAACATTTGGAAGAATACAAAAACAGTAAAATGATCAATCCGAATGAGCAGAAGATCAAAGCAGCGATAAAAACATCCATGGATGCTTTTTATGCGTCAGAACAGAAACAAATGCTGTCCTATCATGATTTTTTATGGACGCAGCTGGAAGCAGTTCGGAAAAAATGGTGGATTTTGCAGTTTTTATTACTTCTTTTACTCTGGACAGTGCTTCGAAATGCTGGGGAAGATTACTATGTTCAGCGAAGCCTCGGAGTAGTTTCTGCTCTATTTGTCATCATGATCATTCCGGAATTGTGGAAAAATCAATCGAATCAATGCATGGAAATAGAGTCGGCTTCTTACTATTCCCTGAAACAGGTGTATGCAGCACGGATCCTGCTATTTGGCGTTGTAGATATCTTTTTGCTGACTTTATTTTGCGGCGCAGCAACAATCGGGCTTCATCTGGAACTGACACAATTAATAATACAATTTTTATTTCCGTTAACGGTAACGGCGTGTATTTGTTTTGGAACGTTGTGCAGCAAGTATTTATTTCGTGAGATATCAGCAATCGGGCTCTGTATTTTATGGAGCGTGATCTGGATGTTTCTTATCCTGGATGAGAGCATTTATAAACAGATTACAGAACCAATCTGGATGATGTTTCTCGTTTTCGCTGTCGGTTATCTGGGATTTGCCATCTATCGTTTGATAAAAAATTGTAATAGTTACTGGGAGGCATCACAAAATGGAATTAAAATGTAACAATCTGACAAAACAATTTGGTCATTTTACTGCTGTGGATCATCTGAATCTGACGATGACAAATGGGGTGTATGGCCTTCTCGGTGTAAACGGAGCCGGGAAGACCACTTTGATGCGGATGCTCTGTACATTGATGCATCCGACAAGTGGGACGATCACTTGTAATGGAAAAGATATTTTTCAAATGGACAATGACTATCGGAATCTGCTCGGATATTTGCCGCAGGAATTCGGTTTTTATCCGGAATTTACAGTTCGGGACTATCTGATGTACATTGCTGCATTGAAAGGGGTGCGGACGGTTGTTGCCAAAAAGAGGGTAAGGGAACTCATCGAACAAGTAGGCCTTTCAAAAGTTGGAAATAAAAAGATGAAAAAGCTTTCCGGCGGTATGAAACGTCGGGCAGGTATCGCACAGGCTATGCTCAATGATCCCAAAATTCTGATCTTAGATGAACCGACGGCAGGTCTTGATCCGAATGAAAGAATTCGATTCCGAAATCTGATCAGTGAATTATCAGAAGAACGGATGGTTCTGTTGTCAACACATATCGTATCGGATATTGAGTATATTGCGAATGAAATCTGGCTGATGAAAGACGGAAAGCTCGTACAAAGCGGCACATCGAAGAAACTGATTCAGTCAATGCCGGTATCGGTATGGCAGGTGGTTGTCGATAAAAGTTTTGTATCATCCATGATGAGAAAATATAAGATTTCTAACATAAAGACAGAATCGGATGGAGTGGAAATGAGAATTATCAGCAAAGAAAAGCCTTTTCCGGATTCCAGACGTATCGAAGCTTCCCTGGAAGATGTTTTTCTTTATTATTTTGGTGAAAAGGCGGGTGATGGACATGATGAAGTATGAATTATGGAAAATATTTTCAAAATCCAGAAATCGGATTGCCGTTATACTGATGTTGATTCTTTGTGTCGTGATCGGCATTATGACGGTCAACCGGATTGAATACGTTGATGAAAATGGCAATTCATCAACCGGGATCGTGGCAGCGCGGAATTTAAGGAGTGTGAAAAATCAATGGTCCGGCTATCTTACAGAAGAGGTATTTCAGAAAGCGTTAAGAAAAAACCGGCAGATCAATGCATCAAAAGAGGCAAGGTCGGATGATATTCAGGAACAGAATAAGGCTTTTGCAAAAGGACAGGAGATTTCCGGTGTTCTGGATGTGATCAGAGTGGCATTTAGCGATTATAGAGATTATAATTATTATGCAGCTGACAGCGTAACGGATGAAGAAGCAGCAACTGTCTATGACAGGAGAATCACTACTTTAAAGGATTGGCTGGATTCCGGGGAAGAAGATTACTCGGATGCAGAAAAAGCATTTTTGATCCGGCAGTATGAAATGTTGGATACCCCGTTTTATTATGAATATTTTGATGGCTGGAGTGCTTTGCTGCAATATATTCCAACGTATCTGCTTGTTTTGGCATTGATCATCGGCTTTCTCGTTTCAGGCATCTTCTCAGAAGAATTTCAGACAAAAGCAGATGCGATCTTTTTTTCTTCAAAATGTGGAAGAAATAAAGCAATTGCAGCAAAAGCTGCTGCCGGAGTTTTAATTATAACCGTGTTTTATTTTGTTTTTGTATTGCTGTATACAGCAGGTGTCCTGATGGTAACAGGTGCAGATGGAGCCGGCTGCCCGATCCAGCTTGATTTTTGGAGAAGTGTTTATCATATTACGATATTCCAGGCATATCTGTTTATAATCGCAGGCGGTTATATCGGTACGTTACTGGCTTCTTCTCTGGCAATGCTCATATCCGCATACAGCCGTTCAACAGCGATGGCGATGATAGTGCCGTTTATCGTACTCTGTGCATTTCCGTTTTTAAGCCGTATCATTACCCTGCCTGGGGTTTGTACGCTTTTTCCGGATCAGCTGATGGAAATTTATATTGATCTGAAAGAATCAGCATTGTTTGAAATAGGAGGACGGGTTGTGACTTCGGCAATGATCATTATCCCGCTGTATACAATTGTCAGTCTTATCCTTTATCCGGTGATCTATCAAGTCTATAAAAGGACAGAGGTAAAATAGTGCCTGTAAGTTTAGTTGAAGTTTATGTTTCTGTTATAAAATGTGATATACTAGTGTGTAGGAAAAAACAGAAAGGAAGACGTTGGAATGCTTCAAATTAAACAGCTTTGTAAGGAGTATAGAACGGGGGATCTGGTTCAGAAAGCACTTGATCATGTGGACTTAAATCTTCGGGATAATGAGTTTGTAGCCATACTGGGACCAAGTGGTTCCGGTAAAACAACGCTTTTAAATATCATCGGCGGATTGGACCGTTATGATAGCGGAAATCTGATCATTAATGGAATTTCGACCAAAAAATACAAAGATCGGGATTGGGATTCTTATCGGAATCATACGATTGGTTTTGTATTTCAAAGTTATAATCTGATCCCACATCAGACGATTTTGGCAAATGTGGAACTTGCTCTGACGATTTCCGGTATCGGAAAAAGTGAGCGAAGGAAAAAGGCTCAAAAAGCATTGGAAGAAGTCGGCCTTGGGGAACAGATACATAAAAAACCAAACCAGCTTTCCGGAGGTCAGATGCAGAGAGTAGCGATCGCAAGGGCGCTTGTAAATGATCCGGATATTTTGTTGGCGGATGAACCGACGGGAGCGCTTGACAGTGCTACGAGCGTGCAGGTTATGGAATTGCTGAAAAAAGTAGCCGAAGACCGTCTGGTCGTGATGGTTACGCATAATCCGGAACTGGCAGAACAATATGCGACCCGTATCGTAAATCTGAGGGACGGAAAGATTCGCTCTGATAGTGATCCGTTCATTCTTGAAACAGCCAAAGATGAACTCGTAAAGCATAAAAATATGGGAAAGGCATCGATGTCTTTTTTGACAGCCCTGTCATTGAGCTTTCATAATCTACGGACGAAAAAGGCCAGAACGCTGCTGACTGCATTTGCCGGATCGATAGGAATTATTGGTATTTCTCTGATTCTTTCTTTATCGACAGGAGTCAATGATTATATTCAAAATGTAGAAACAGAAACGCTTTCCCAGTATCCGTTGCAGATACAAAACACCGGCTTTGATTTTACTTCTATGTTATCGATGGACCGTGCGGAAGAAGGGGAAGAAAGTGGTGAGGATGAGCAGAAAAATAAGATTAATGTCATTGAGATGGTGACAAATATGTTTTCTACCATGAATTCCAATGATCTGAAATCGTTAAAGAGCTATTTGGACAATGGAGACAGTGGGATTGAACAATATACGAGCGCAGTTGAGTATTCTTATGATGTTGTTCCGCAGATTTATAAAGAACAAGAAGACGGAGATATCCGCCAGGTAAATCCGGACAATTCTTTTGCAGCACTTGGGCTTGGCTCTTCTATGAGTTCAAGCAGTGTGATGTCATCGATGATGGGGACCGACGTTTTTTATGAAATACCGGAAGATTCCAGTTTATATGAAGGACAATACGATGTGCTGGCCGGACACTGGCCGGAAAGTTATAATGAATGTGTTCTCGTTCTGACTTCCGGTGGCGGAATAAGCGACTTTATGCTTTACACGTTAGGACTGAGAGATTCGATGGAGCTGGATGATATGATTCAGCAGTTTATCGACGGCGAAAATGTTGATACACCGGAGGATATAGGATCATATACGTATGAGGATATTTTAGGTATTACTTTTAAACTTGTAGACAGTGAAGATTATTATCAGTACGACAGCGATTATCACGTATGGACGGATAAATCGGATAATAAAACTTATATGAAAAAACTCGTAAAAAAAGGCGAGGACATCCGGATTGTCGGCATCGTTCAGCCGAAAGAAGATGCTAACGGTACGATGTTAAATTCCGGTATTGCTTATCCAACTTCTCTTACGAAACATGTTGTGGAAAATGCAGCAAACAGTGAAATCGTGAAAAAACAGCTTGCAGATCGAAAGACCAATGTTTTTACAGATGAGCCATTCGGAGAAACAGAAGATAATAGTTTTAATACGGATTCTTTGTTCCAGGTTGATGAAAAGGCATTTGAAGATATTTTTCAGTTCGATACCGATTCTATGATGGATGGGTCAAATTTTGATATTTCGGATATGTTTGGCGGTAACAGTACTTCAATTGATTTTGCTGATATGCTCGATACAGATAAGATGCAGCTTAAGCTTCCTGATATGAAAGAAATTGATATGGGAGAGCTGATAAAAAGCCTGGATCTGAATGTATCCGCTTCGGATATCAGTACGATTGTTTCTAATCTGATGGAAGGATATGGAGACTATGCGGCGACCCATCCGGAAGCAGATTATTCGAATCTGGGAGAGCATTTTGTCCAGTATCTATCGACGGATAGTGCACGCAGTATTCTTAGTGAACATCTGCAGGATATTTTGGCAGATAATAATGCATTTACGGTATCAGAAGAAGATATTCAGGTGCTGTTCCGAGAAGTTTTGAGAGGCTATCAGTCATATGCGGAAAGCAAGGGCTATACGGATCCGGATAAATTCGATGAATATCTGATGGAGTATTTACAGACGGATGCCTGCAAAAATATCATTCATCAGTGGGGAAATCAGATCATTCAAAACAGTGGAGAGGTTACGATCAGTGAAGATCAGCTGAAATCATTGGCCACAGCGCTGGCTTCCGGCTATCAGTCGTATGCGAAAGAAACCGGAGCACCGGATCCATCCGATATGGGAACTCATTTTCAGAACTATCTGGCCTCCGAAGATGCACAAAACCGTTTGACTTCCAGTCTGACTGCTTTGGTAGATACTGATAAGCTGGAAAAAAGCCTGACGGAATCTTTAGGGAGCAGCATGGGTCAGATGACACAGGCATATTCAGAGCAGATTCAGAGTCTGATGACGGATGTGATCACGCAGATTGTTGATCAGATGGGCAACAGTATGGTTCAGGCAATGCAGCAGTGGATGACACAGCTTGGAAACAGTATGGGCGATATGATGAAGATTGATGCAGATGCACTTGCCGGAGCTTTCTCTATGAATATGGATTTTGATGAACTGACAGACCTCATGACATCAATGAGTGCGGCCAGAAGCGCTACTTATGAAAATAATCTGCGTACACTGGGATATGCGGATTTTGATGAACCAAGCAGCATTGAGATTTATCCGCTGGATTTTGAAAGCAAGGAACATGTCGTTGAAATTTTAGATGATTATAATGAGCAGATGGAAGCGACAGGTAAGGATGAGCAGGTCATTACTTATACGGATATGGTGGGAACGCTAATGTCTTCGGTAACGGATATCGTTGATATCATCAGTTATGTGTTGATTGCATTTGTAGCGATTTCACTTGTTGTTTCTTCGATCATGATCGGAGTCATTACGTATATCAGTGTACTGGAACGGAAAAAAGAGATCGGCATCCTCCGTGCCATTGGTGCTTCAAAGGGAAATATATCTCAGGTATTTAATGCCGAAACATTTATTATCGGCTTATGTGCGGGCTTGATTGGCATCGGTCTTACGCTGATCATGCTGATTCCGGGAAATGCCCTGATTCATTATCTGGCCGGAACGAATAACATAAATGCTTCGCTGTCGCCGGTCTATGCAATCATTTTAATCCTTCTGAGCATTGGTCTGACGCTTCTGGGCGGTTTGATCCCATCAAAGAAAGCTGCCAAGAGCGATCCTGTGACAGCATTACGAACTGAATAATGAGGAACAGAGATGGATGAAAAGAACAGAATTGTGCATCAGTTAATGAATGTGGGAGAGCTGCTTTTGCTCAGCGGGTCGGAAATCAGACGGGTAGAAGAAACGATCGACCGGATGGGAAGGGCTTATGGTGCAGTCGAAACGGATGTTTTTGTCATTACTTCCAGTATTGTGGTGACTATGACGTTTTCGGATGGGCAAATGTATACTCAGACAAGACGGATCCGGTCATCAGGAGGAAGTGACTTTAGTAAGATTGAAGAATTAAATATGCTTAGCCGGCGCTGCTGTGCAGAGCCGATGTCTGTAGATGAATTGAGAAAAGAGATCAAAAGGATCCGAAAAAATGGGCAGAGCAGCAGATACCTTATTAGTGGCAGCATATTGGCAGCAGGCAGTTTGACGCTGTTTTTTGGCGGGACGCTGATGGATGGACTGCTGGCGGGAACTATGGCGGTTTTTATCTGTGCCATGCAGAAGTGGCTGGCACCACTTTGTCAAAATCAGGTTATTTTTAACTTGTTTTGCGCTTTTTTGGCCGGATTATGCATTTGTATGATGTCCGGTTTATTTCCGGTACACATTGATAAGATCATGATCGGTGATATCATGCTTTTAATACCGGGAGTGGCATTTACAAATGCGGTGCGGAATGTGTTGATCGGCGATACGATTTCCGGACTTATGAGGCTTGTGGAATCCGTTTTGTGGGCGGGAGCGATTGCCTGTGGATTTGTTCTTTCTATTTGGGTTACCGGCGCCTGGTAATCTGCTGTGTGAGGAGAAAATATGGAAAAGGTAGAAATGGTTAGAGTTGTGATGTCATTTCTTGGTTCTTTGGGATTTGGAATGATATTTAATATGAAGAAGAGACATTTGCTGGCTGCCGCGGCAGGCGGTATGTTCAGTTGGATCTTATATTGTATCTTTGAATCATATACAGGTGATCTTTTTCTGGCTACTTTGTGTGCTAGTTTCTTTTCCGTCTTATATAGCGAAATCCTGGCAAGAATCCGGCGTTGTCCTGCAAATCTCTATGTGATCATCAGTCTGATTCCACTGTTTCCGGGAGGTTCTCTGTATTATATGATGAGCAATGCTGTACAGAAACAATGGGAAATCAGCAAAGTCTATGGTTCTGAATTGATGATGTACGCACTTGGTCTTGCAATGGGCATCTGCCTGATGTCTGCTTTACTGGATCTGTTCCATCAGCTTTATCGTAGAGGAAAGAAGTGGTTATTACACATAAATATTTAAAGGATATTGAGATGATGGAGTTGTCTTTTCCCATGATCTCAAAACAGTTTAGATGGCTGCCACATTTTTTTAGCTCTTCATGGAGCAACTTGATCTCAAGCGGGGAACAGTTATTTTTTGTGCCATCAATATAAACGACTCCGTAGGTGGGCGCCCATGCTTACCCCAGAAAAAGTCAAAAGTTTCATTTCTCCCGTAGACGGGCGCCCGTGTCTACCCCAGAAAAAGTCAAAAGTTTCATTTCTCCCGTAGATGGGCGCCCATGTCTACACCAATTACAGGATCATTTTATTAATGCAGTGATATCGTAAATGCTTTTCCCATTGGTTTATAATTATCTGAGGTTTCTCCATTTGTATTTGTTGAGCTTATAACATATGGAGTAAGTGTAAGGGAAGATGCCTGATCGGAAATGTATCCGTGGTCGCTGGTATCTACGACCATTTTACCAACTTTTGCAACAGCATCGAGATTGCTTGTGTAGAATTCTACCGGATTTCCAAGATCATCTTTTCCTTTTAGGAGAATGTCGTAATCGCAGTTGTCATTCGTAGTTGAAAAATATAGTTTCTGGTTTATGGCATTGCTTGTATAACGGTTAAACGTAACGGTTTCGCCATTTGGCAGTGTGTAAGTCTCATCCAGATCAACGGTGCTGGTAGCTGCCTTTAATTCATCACCGGAAACGGAAAAATCCAGTCTGCCGAGTCTGGAAGCAATCCGTCCGTCTGTATCCGCCAGAGAAAATTCCAGTTCCATCTTCTGGGTTCCGGAAAGTGAGACTGCATCCGGGATATAAATTTCTTCTGTACACAGAATGGTTGTATCATCGATCTGCTCACTTGTTCCGCCACTGCCATCAGAAAGTAATTTACCATTTACATACATATCAACCAATTGTACAAAATTGTCTTTTTCAATAGAAAAATCAGAATTCTTTCCAATTTTCATAGTATAAGAGATTAGCAGGACATCATCGTCCCAGATGACGTCGTTTAGAGTAGTTGTGACTCCGTCTTTTGTAAAAGAACTTCCAATAACAGAATGATATGGGCTGATATCTTTCTTAATATTTAACAGTTCTGCAAGACTGTAAAAAACATTTTGTGATTGAGCATATACAGACTGTCGAACGGGTGCGGATGTTGCACTAAAAAGAAGTACAAAAGCCGCCGCTGCCACTGCATAGCGTTTCCAGGAATGTCGTTTGTTTCGTGCTGCAGTTGTCTTTGATAAATTTTGTTTCCATTTATTGATTTCTGATTCCCGGATAGGAATTGGTTCATAGGAATCTGCGTAATGATCAATTTCATTGATTAATGTGTAAATATCTTTTTTCATTCTTTTGGCCTCCTTTTTATAGCATGTGTTTTGAGAATGAAGAGGAAACAGTGCTTGTGTTGTGATTTTGTCGGCTCCGGGGAAACAGTCGCCGGATCTTGCGTTTACTGCGGGATAAACGATTGTAGAGAACCGTTTTTTCTGTACCAGTTTCCTGAGAAATCTCATCAAATGATTTTTCTTCTACATATAGTTTTAAAAATAATTCCCGATCTCTCGGCTTTAAACATGCGAACATTTCTGTCGTTTCTTTAGAGAATTCTTCTGAAAACTGTGCGTGCATGTCAAATGCTTCATCAACATTTATAAAATTTTCTTTTTCTTCCCAACTGCTTTCTAAAAGACGACTGGCATACTTTCTTTTATAGTCTAACGCTTTCAACCGGGTAATACCTGCAATCCAATTGGCAAAAGGATTTCTTTCCGGCTGGAAGGAATCGATATGATTCCAGACGGCGAGAAAAACATCGTTAATACATTCTTCCTCATATTGAGATAAAACGTTTAGATATCGATGTGCCACTGATTTTACCAGTCCGCCATAATGTGTCATCACATATTCCAGAGCACTTTCATTTTGCTGTTTAAGCTCCTGAACGAAATTTTGTTCTGTAATTTTCATAGTAACTCCTTTTTGTTTGTAACATCCGGATGTTGTATCAGTATACTGTTTAGTTTAACTGTTATACTATATATTCGCAAATAAGAGAGGAAATCTATCAGATTTGGTAAAAAAGATTGAAAGAAAAACGGAGGGGATTTAAAATAATTGTAGAATGGAAAAATGAGGAGTGAAAGACTATGAAAATAGCAGTATTTAGCTGTAGGCCGGATGAACGGCCGCTGTTTGAGTATTATGGGAAAAAATATCAGATAGAGCTTGTGATCACAGAGGAGGCTCCGACTATGGATAACCTTGCTCTGATCCGGGGATGTCATGCTGTCAGTGTGATCACGACACCGATTAGCGGTATGCTGTTGACGGCATGGAAAAAAGAGGGTATTCGGGCAGTGTCTACCAGAACGGTCGGATATGATCATATTGATATGCAGACTGCGAAAGATCTGAATATATCTATTTCCAATGTAAGCTATACACCTCATACAGTAGCAGAATATACAGTTATGACGATTTTGATGGCGATCCGCAGGATGAAGACGATACTGATGAGATATTAGGTGCAGGACTATTCACTTTTGGAAGTTCGGGGCAGAGAATTGAGAAATATGACCGTTGGAGTTGTCGGAACCGGGAAAATTGGAGAAGAGGTTATAAATAATCTGAGCGGTTTTGGCTGCGAGATTTTGGCATATGATCCATTTCCAAAGGATTCTGTAAAGAATTGTGCCCGATATGTGGAGTTGGAAGAGTTGTGGAGAAAAAGCGATATTGTGACACTGCATACGCCGGCGACAAAGGAAACACGATATATGGTAAACAAAGACTCATTGAAGAAGATGAAAAAGGGTGTCATAATCATCAATATGGCAAGAGGTTCTCTGATCGATGCGGCGGCATTGATAGAAGGGTTGGAACAGGGGATTGTTTCTGCGGCAGCGCTGGATGTGATTGAACAAGAGGGAGCAATTTATTATAAAGACTATAAGTATACGGTGACGAAAAATCATGAGATGGCAATATTGAATGCCATGCCGAATGTTTTGATGACACCACACACAGCATTTTTCACAGATGAAGCGGTAGATGATATGATTCGTTATTCCCTGGAAAGTTGTATCGCAGAAGTGGAAGGAAAAGAAGATCCAAGAAGAATCTGTTAAGAGGAAAATAAGAATAAAGTGCGTAAGTTACCGGTAACTTACACACTTTATCTTACACGCTCTTTGATTACGAAACGGCGTTAAATGTTTCGTTACACTTGACCGTTACTTTGTAATAACCTCTCGGGTCGACCTCCGCCCGGATGCGTTCGAATCCAGTATAAAAGTCAAGCACGTATATATCTTGAACAGATCGGATTATAGCTTCGCAGTTCATTTTTGCAAGGACATTTTCATATCTCGCAAGAATCTTTTCGAGGTGAGCGATCACCTTGCTCTCCTTGTTTTCCTGTGTTGATCTTTTCATTTCCGTATAACGCAGATACAGTCTTTTTTCCATATATGCGTTACGGCAGATTACTTTGTTGAAATAACTGCTGATGATCATGTAGACAATATAAGTGGTTTCTTCCTGTGTCGATTTTTTCTTTTCCATAAATCGATATGCCATAATAATACCTCCATAAATAAATCATGAATTCGTTTCTTTGCCTTCCGGCCCGGCACTTTTCAGACGGCGACGGTCGCTGTAACTGTATTCTTGACAGCCGCAGATACCCGGCTGCGCGATATGCGATAGTCAGATGAGCACAGAAAAAGGACGCAAAAATAGACTTCCATACATGCTATCTCATTTTCTGCGCCCTATTATGATTCAATTATGGATAATTACCAGATTTCATCTGGCATTTCTATTATAGCATTCGACGATAAAAAGGTCAATGGGAAATGAATAGCAGGTTGTTGCTAAAATGTAGGTCAAAACAGGTTGACTCATAATATAAATATTAAATTGTGATGGATTTTCCGCATAATCCGTGATAGAATCGATAAGTACGAATTGTATGAAACGATGCTGAATATTCAGACAACAAAAGTATGGCTGGTTCAGCACAAGAAAAAATAAGAAACAAAGAAATTATTGGAGAACTAGTTGGGCAAATTACAAAAAAGGATATTGTATGGCGAATAAATTAGCATTAAGTGATGAAATTTTATTAACCGTCGATAAACCGGCACGGTATATCGGCAATGAAGTAAACAGCGTAAAAAAAGACCCGAATGAGGTAGACATCCGCTTTGCTATGTGCTTTCCGGACGTATACGAGATTGGAATGTCTCATTTGGGCATTCAGATTCTATACGACATGTTTAACCGGAGAGATGATGTATACTGTGAAAGAGTATATGCTCCGTGGACAGATCTGGATGCAATCATGCGGGAACAAAAGATTCCGTTATTTGCATTGGAATCACAAGATCCGATCAAAGAATTTGATTTTCTCGGTATTACGATCCAATATGAGATGTGTTATACAAACATTTTGCAGATTCTCGATCTCAGTCAGATTCCGATCTGGGCAAAAGACCGCAGAAATGAAGATCCGATTGTGATCGGTGGCGGGCCATGTACGTATAATCCGGAACCGATCGCTGATTTTTTTGATCTTTTTTACATCGGAGAAGGAGAAACGGTTTACGATGAATTATTAGATCTTTACAAAGAAGAACGAAAAAATGGTTATGATAGAAAACGATTTTTAAGAAAAGCAGCAGGAATTGAAGGAATTTATGTTCCCTCATTATATAAGGTTACCTACCTGGAAGACGGAACTGTAGAAGCGATTACGCCGATGTATGAAGATGTTCCGGCGAAAGTAAAAAAACAGGTAGTCAGCGATATGTCTGCATCGACGTATCCGGAAAAACCGGTCGTTCCGTATATTAAAGTTACACAGGACCGGGTCGTGCTGGAAATTCAGCGTGGCTGTATCCGCGGATGCCGTTTTTGTCAGGCGGGAATGATTTACCGACCGAATCGTTTTCGAAATCTCGAAACATTAAAAGAATATGCCTATAAAATGTTAAAAAATACCGGGCATGGTGAGATTTCTTTGAGTTCTTTAAGTTCCAGTGATTATCCGGAATTAAAAGAACTGACCTATTTCCTGATCGAGGAGTTTGGCAGTCAGGGAGTCAACATTTCTCTGCCATCCCTTCGAATTGACGCTTTTTCGCTGGATGTGATGAGCAAGGTGCAGGACATTAAGAAGAGCAGCCTGACATTTGCGCCGGAGGCTGGATCTCAGCGGATGCGGAATGTGATCAATAAGGGATTGACAGAAGAAGTGATCCTGGAAGGTGCATTAGAAGCATTTAAAGGCGGATGGAATAAAGTAAAACTTTATTTTATGCTCGGACTTCCGGGAGAAACAGAAGAAGACCAGAAAGGGATCGCTTATCTTGCACAGCGGATCGCGGAAGAATATTTTTCCATTCCGAAACATGAGAGAAACGGCCGCGTGCAGATAACGGCAAGTGCGTCCTTCTTTGTACCGAAACCATTTACGCCATTTCAGTGGGCAACGATGAAACATGCAAAAGATTATATGGACAGCGCACGTCTTGTGAATGAAACATTTCGTCAGCAGGTAAACCGCAAATGCCTGAGTTTTAAATGGCATGATGCGAAAACAACGATATTGGAAGGCGTTTTAGCCCGAGGGGACAGAAAACTGTCAAGGTCGATCTATGAAGCTTATCAAAGCGGATGTATGTTTGATTCCTGGACGGAATCCTTTGATTACGATAAATGGATGCAGGCTTTTGAGAAAACCGGAATAGATGTTGATTTTTATACGACAAGACCGCGTGACCTGGATGAAGTATTTCCGTGGGATTTTATTGATATCGGCGTAACAAAAGAATTTATGAAACGCGAATGGAAAAATGCAATGGAAGAAAAGGTGACTCCAAACTGCAAGATGCAATGTTCCGGTTGTGGCGCAGCAAAATACAAAGGAGGAATCTGCTATGAAAATTAGGATGAAATTCTCGAAAAACGGCCCGTTGCGATTTGTCGGACATTTAGATGTGATGCGGTATTTTCAGAAAGTATTCCGCCGTGCGGAAGTTGACATCGCTTATTCACAGGGGTACAGTCCACATCAGATCATTTCTTTTGCGGCGCCTCTGGGCCTCGGCGTAACGAGTGATGGAGAATATCTGGATGCGGAATTCCATTCGGCAGAATCTTCCGCAAAAATGTTAGAGATCATCAATGCACAGATGAATGAAGGGATTGAATTGCTGGAGTTTAAATTACTTCCGGACAAATGTAAAAATGCAATGTCTTCGGTCGCGGGAGCGGACTACAGGATCCATTTCCGGGACGGTTATTATGATGAACAACTGTTTTTAGATAAAGTTGAAGCATTTATCGGCCAGGAGTCGATCGTAATCGTTAAGAAAACGAAGAAAAGTGAAAAAGAAGTGGATATCCGTCCGATGATCTATGATATGTCTGTAATAGACGGACATATTCATATGCAGCTTGCAACAGGAAGTGTCAATAACCTAAAGCCGGATCTTGTCATGGAGGCATTTTGCAGATATCTCGGTTTAGCGTACGAGAAATTTGCTTTCCAGGTTCACCGTCTGGAAACTTATCTTGACAATGACGGGGTTTTGATGCCGCTTGGAAGTGCAGGAGAAGACATTATGGCTCCGATCTGCGATAAAGAAGAATAGCGGAGGTTTTGTCTATGAGTGACAAAATTGTGATTACCAGAATAGAAGGTAAGATTGTTACTGCGATGATCGAGCAGGGGAAAATTGTCGAATTGAATTGTGAGAAATCGCATAATAACAGCATTCTGGGGAATATTTATACTGCAAAAGTAAAAAATATTGTAAAGAACATTAATGCCGCTTTTGTAGAAGTGGAAGGCGGAAGGATCTGTTATTATTCGTTGAATGAGAATAAAAATCATCATTTTTTAAAGCCGGTCACCCGGACAAATCTTGTTCAGGAAGATGAAATCCTTGTTCAGGTAAGCCGTGAAAATGTGAAGACGAAGCAGCCAACGGTTACGTCGAATTTGAACTTTACCGGCAGATATCTCGTCTTGACGTCACAGAAACATCAGATCGGTATTTCGAAAAAAATCCGCAATGAAGAACGCGTGAAAGAATTAAAAGCACTGGCGGACCAATTTATCCGTCCGGATTTTGGGATCATATTCCGGACGAATGCGGAAACGGCGCTGGATGAAGAAATTTTAGCAGAGGCAGAGCATCTGATCCGGCAGTTTGATCTTGTCTGTCAGAAAGCAATGTACCGGAATCCGTTTCAGTTGATCTATGAAGCTCCCAAAGGTTATCTGTCACTGATCCGCGATCAAAGGCAGACTTGTCTGAATGAGATTGTGACTGACCAGAGAGATATTTATGATGTGGTGCTTGCATATTTAAAGGACAATCAAGATGAAGAAAAAATCCTGCAGCTGTTTGAAAGGGACGGTATCCGTCTGGATCAGATCTATCGGATTTCTCATGAACTGGAGCAGGCTCTGTCGGAAAAGGTGTGGTTAAAGTCCGGAGGATATCTGGTGATCCAGCCGACAGAAGCAATGACGGTGATTGACGTCAATACCGGAAAGGCGATCAAAGGCAAACGGGTAGAAGAACATTTCCTGAACATTAATCTGGAAGCAGCGCGGGAAATCGGCAGACAGCTGAGACTTCGTAATCTGTCCGGGATCATCGTGGTTGATTTTATTGACATGAAACTGGCAGAGTCAGAAGAACTGCTGATGAACGAGATGCGGGAAATCTTAAAACACGACCGCATCAAAACGATGCTGGTGGATATGACGAAGCTGCATTTGATGGAAATTACGAGGAAAAAGGTAAGGAAACCTCTGTTGGAGCAGTGGAAAGAAAAATAACGTTTCATTTTTTGGAAAATGTATGGAAAAAATTTGGAGAAATCGTTGACAAAACGGTATTTTGATGGTATTATTACGAGGTATGCCGCACAGTGAGGTATAAGTCTGTCAGAAGGCAGCACCGAAGCTGGCGAGATTATTATTAGGAGGTGCCATGATGTACGCTATTATCGCAACAGGTGGTAAACAGTATAAAGTAAGTGAAGGCGATGTGATCAGAGTTGAAAAACTTGGTGCAGAAGCTGGCAGCACTTATACATTTGACCAGGTATTATTCGTTGGTGGTGATGATGTGAAAGTAGGAGATCCTACAGTCGCAGGAGCAACTGTTGAAGCAAGTGTTGTAGGCGATGGAAAAGCAAAGAAAGTTATCGTTTACAAATACAAGAGAAAAACAGGCTACCATAAAAAGAACGGTCATAGACAAGCATATACTAAAGTGAAAATCGAAAAAATTAATGCATAATTAAGTGGGTCGACGATATGACAAAAGTTCGATTCTATCAGAACAGACGGGGAGAGATCCTCGGCTTTCAGACGATCGGTCATGCGGGGTATGCACAGTCCGGCGAGGACATTGTGTGTGCCGGTATTTCAGCACTGGTGCTGAATACGATCAATTCCATCGAGTTATTTACAAACGACAAACAGATAATTGAGACAGATGAGGCAAAAGGTATCATTCGGATGAAGTTATCGGGCAGTCCGAGTAAAGAAGCGCAGATTTTGTTGAAGTCCCTTCGCTTAGGGCTTCAGAACATAGAAGATGAGCATGGTCGATATATTCAAGTATCAATTAAGGAGGTGTAACGACTATGATGAAAATGAACCTTCAATTTTTCGCTCATAAAAAAGGAATGGGTTCTACAAAGAACGGTAGAGATTCCGAATCAAAAAGATTAGGTGCGAAAAGAGCTGACGGACAATTTGTAAAGGCTGGAAATATTCTTTATAGACAGCGTGGAACTAGAATCCATCCGGGAGTAAATGTTGGACGTGGTAAAGACGATACATTATTTGCATTAGTAGATGGCGTGGTACGTTTCGAAAGAAAAGGCAGAGACAAAAAACAGTGCTCTGTTTATCCAGTAGCATAATTTAGACACATTGAGCGGCTTCAAATTATTTTTGGAGCCGTTTTTCTATAGTTTCAGAAAATTCGGGGCAGCGATGCCCATTTGCAGATAGATTTGAATTTGATACAGATAAAGAGGTGAGAAAATGAAGTTTGCAGACAGAGCGGATATATATATCAGTTCCGGCCGCGGTGGAGATGGATGTGCGAGCTTTCGAAGAGAGCTGTATGTTCCAAACGGCGGTCCGGACGGGGGTGACGGCGGAAAAGGCGGAGATTTGATCTTCGTCGTTGATGAAGGAATGAATACGCTGGCGGATTTTCGTCATAAGAGAAAATACGCTGCAGGAAACGGTGAACCGGGAAGAAAAAGGCGTTGCCACGGCGCAAATGGCGCAGATATGGTGATCAAAGTTCCGCCGGGAACGATCGTAAAAGATAAAGAGACCGGAAAAGTGATCCTGGATATGTCAAATAAAAAAGAACCGGTGGTCCTTCTTCGCGGCGGCCGCGGAGGTAAAGGAAACCAGCATTATGCGACTTCGACGATGCAGGCACCGAAATATGCACAGCCGGGACAGAAAGCGAAAGAATTATTTGTAACGCTGGAACTAAAAGTGATCGCTGATGTCGGATTGGTTGGATTCCCGAATGTAGGAAAATCAACATTTTTATCCAGAGTAACGAATGCAAGACCGAAGATCGCAAATTATCATTTTACGACGTTAAATCCGAATTTAGGAGTTGTCGATCTGGCAGAGGGAAATGGATTTGTGATCGCAGATATTCCGGGAATTATTGAAGGTGCGTCAGAAGGCATCGGACTGGGATATGAGTTTCTTCGTCACATTGAGCGGACCAAGGTAAATATCCATATTGTAGATGCTGCATCGGTAGAGGGAAGAGATCCGATCGCGGATATTCACTCGATCATGAATGAATTAAATGCTTATAATCCGGAAATTGCTAAGAGACCGCAGGTGATCGCGGCGAATAAGATTGATGTTATGTCAGAAGAAGAACGCGAAACGGCAATTACGCTATTGAAAGAAGAATTTGAGCCGGAAGGATTTGAAGTATTCCCAATCTCCGCAGTTACCGGTGAAGGAGTGAATGAACTGTTATGGCGTGTAAATCAGCTGTTAAAAGAACTTCCCCAGGAAACGACGGAATTTGAAACAGAGTACTTTATTGATGACCAGGATGATCCGGAAGAACAGATTCTCGTATACTATAATGAAAAAGATGGTCTTTATGACGTGGAAGGTCCACGCATTCAGAGAATGCTCGGATATACGAATCTGGAATCGGAACGCGGATTTAACTTTTTCCAGAAATTCCTGAAAGAAAATGGTATTTTGGAAGAATTAGAACGCCTGGGCATTCAGGAAGGAGACACAGTTCGTCTGTACGAATTACAATTTGATTATTATAAATAATGGAGGATAAGATGAACAGCAAACAGAGAGCTTATTTAAAAGGTCTGGCAATGACGATGGAGCCGATTCTTCAGATCGGTAAATCTTCTGTGACCCCTGAGAATATCGAGGCAGTCCGTGAAGCGATCGAAGCCAGGGAATTAGTAAAAATCAATGTTTTAAAAAACTGTTTGAATGATCCGAAAGAGATTGCCCAGGTGATCGCGGAGCGTACTCGTTCTGAAGTTGTACAGGTGATCGGACGTAAGATCGTTCTTTATAAAGAATCAAAAGAGCATAAAAGAATTTATTTACCGGGACAAAAAGTTCCCAAAAAATAGCAGATGAGGGATGACCATGAGGGGAAAAAAGATTGGTATCATGGGGGGAACATTTAATCCGATCCATAATGGCCATCTGGTACTCGGTGAAATGGCTTATGAACAGTTTGGGTTAGACAAAGTTCTCCTTATGCCGAACAAAAAACCTTATTACAAAACAACACTGGATTCCATCTCAGAAGAAGATCGGAGCGAAATGGTCAGAATTGCTGCTTCTGAAAATGATCATTTCGAATTTTCGGATATTGAGTTAAAGCGGAATGAAATCACTTATACGGTTGATACACTGGAAGAATTGACGCAGCAGTTTCCGGAAAATGAATACTACTTTATTTTAGGAAAAGATTCACTGGATTATTTAGAAAAATGGAAAGACGCGGATAGGATCATGGAGTTGACGAAAATCATCGCAGCGTGCAGAAATGATCTTGACCGGACAATTGATGAAAAAATCGAAGAATTAAACCGCAAATATCATGCACACATTTATCGGCTGAATAGTCCGAATCTGGAGATATCCTCCAGTTTCCTTCGGGAAATGTTAAAAAAAGGAAGAAGCTGCCGTTATCTGGTACCGGATGCTGTACTCAGTTATATTAAGGAGAAGAGGCTTTATGAATAAAAAATCGATGAAAAAACGTTTGCAATCGGATTTAAAACCGAGCCGTTATGAACACACTCTCGGTGTTGAGTATACTTCCGCATGTCTGGCTATGCGCTATGGTTGTGACGTGGAAAAAGCAGATCTTGCAGGACTTCTGCATGACTGCGCCAAACATTTGCCTGATCGAAAAAAGCTTCGATTATGTAAAAAGAAAAAAATCCAGATCTCTCCTGCAGAACAGAATAATCCAGGACTTCTTCATGCGAAACTTGGTGCGGTTTTGGCAAAAGAAGTTTACGGAATTAAAGACGAAGAAATTTTATCTGCGATCGAATGGCATACGACAGGAAAGCCTGAGATGTCTTTGTTGGATAAAATCGTATTTATTGCAGATTATATTGAACCGAACCGGGATCAGGCACCGCATCTTGATCAGATCAGACAGATGGCGTTTACGGATCTTGATCAGTGCCTGCTTATGATCCTGAAGCAGACGCTGGAGTATCTGGAAAGCAAAGGTGCGGAGATAGATCCGATGACATTAGAAACTTATCAATATTATATGAAATAGAGGTAGATATGAACGATTCAAAAAAAATGGCAAAAATTGCATATGACGCTCTGGATGAAAAAAAAGCGGAAGATATCCGTGTGATTGACATCAGCGGCATTACCGTGGTAGCTGATTATTTTATTATTGCAAATGGTAATAGCGATAATCAGGTGCGCGCATTAGTGGATAATGTTCAGGAACAGCTGTATAAAGCGGGTTATGAAATGAAGCAGATGGAAGGTTATCGTCAGGGAAAATGGGTACTGCTTGATTTCTCTGATATTATCGTACACATCTTTGACAAAGAAAACCGTTTGTTCTATGATCTGGAAAGAATCTGGAGAGACGGAAAAGAAATTGATCTGTCAGAAATATAAAAAATGGCATCGCAAGATCACTGAAAAGCAAAAATGGGTGATAAGGCGATGCCTTTTTATTCTCTTTTCATTTTATCGATTCAAAAATCGAAAAACGCCGATGACTTTACCGAGGATCGATGCTTCCTGTACGATGATCGGTTCCATATGATCATTCTCCGGCTGCAGGCGATAGTAGCCGTCTTCTTTAAAGAATCTTTTTACCGTTGCTCCGTCATCTACCAAAGCTACGACAATGTCGCCGTTAGAAGCGGTATTGCCTTCTTCCACGAGTACATAATCACCATCATAGATACCGATATTCACCATACTGTCTCCCTGGACGGTTAACATAAAGGTTTCTTTATTCGGCATATAAGAGGTCGGGATCGTAAAATAATCTTCAATATATTCCTGAGCGAGGATCGGCTGACCGGCAGCTACATGACCGATGATCGGGACGTTAGAAACTTCTCTGCGCATCAGATTAAAAGTATCATCAATGATTTCGATCGCACGTGGTTTGGTAGGGTCGCGCCGGATGTATCCGTTCTTCTCCAGCGTCTCTAAATGAGAATGGACAGAAGAAGTGGATTTTAAATTAACCGCTTTACAAATTTCTCGTACAGCCGGCGGATAGCCTTTTTCTAAAATTTGTTCTTTAATATATTCTAAAATTTCCGATTGCTTTTTACTTATTTTTCCATATGACATAAATGTATGCCTCCCGTTATTTTAATACAATCAGTATAGCATAAGAAAAAAATGAAAACAACACTTTTCGAATATTTGTTCCGAACGAATTTTCGATTTTATATTGACAAAAGAACAACTGTTCGATATAATACGAACATAGAAACAAAACAAACGTTCGGAACGGATGTTTGGTGCAATAGAATTTTGACGAGGAGGATATGTAATGAAAAAAGGTTTTGCAATTATGATGGTGGTTTTTGTGTTTGCTTTTGTATTGGTTTTAGGTAACGCAGTATTTTTCCGTTCGGATGTAAGTGCAAATAATGATTCTGTGATCCGCTATCAGACAGTGGAGATCCAGAAGGGGGATACTCTCTGGAGCATTGCCAAAGAGTATTATGAGGAGCCATGCGGAGATATCCGGGATTACATTGATCAGATTAAAGAGTGTAATAATCTGGATTCCAGTGATCGTATTACCGAGGGATGTTATTTGTGTGTTCCGGTATATACTGAGAACGTCCGATAAAGGCTCCGTACAGAGCAGTACGTTTGATTCTTTGTTGACGGCTTATCATATATTTTAGATTTTCTATGCATAATACCATTATAAATATACTATAAATGACACGATATCTTTTGACAAAGAATGATATGGTGTCATTTATTTTTTTATAAACTTTAATCGAAAAATAAATGGTGCCTGCCTTTCGGATGCAAACGAAAAGACATTTGTTTTTTTACCAAAAACACTTTAGCACACGAAAATCTCATCGAAAAAAAGCATTATTTGGAGTCTGAAAGTAGAAAAAATGCATAAAATCTTATTTTATAAGGAAAAGGGTTGGCTTTTTTAAAGAAAATATGATATTCTTGATAACAGAATATTTTTATCATAGAGCCATCATACCTTATGATAAATTTATATGGAAAGGAATGTTAAGTATGAACTATAATGTTGCTGTTATTAAGGGTGACGGTATCGGACCGGAGATCGTTACAGAAGCAATGAAGGTAATCGATAAAGCGGTTTCAAAAAAAGGAATCTCTTTTCATTACACAGAAGTTTTGATGGGCGGAGCATCCATCGATGAATATGGAAAACCGTTGACAGATGAAACATTAGAGATTTGTAAAAACAGTGACGCTGTATTGATGGGATCGATTGGCGGGAATACAACGACTTCTCCCTGGTATCAGCTGCCTGCAAATTTAAGACCGGAAGCAGGTCTGTTGGCGCTGAGAAAAGGATTGAATCTGTATGCGAATATGCGTCCTGCATATTTATACAATGAATTGAAAGATGCCTGTCCTTTAAAAGAAAGTATTATAAAAGATGGTTTTGATATGATCATCATGAGAGAGTTAACCGGTGGTCTATATTTTGGAGAAAGAAAAACGGTAGAGGAAAACGGTGTTTTAAAAGCATATGATTCTCTTACTTATGATGAAAATGAAATCCGCCGAATTGCGGTAAAGGGCTTTGAGACAGCTGTGAAACGGAATAAAAAAGTGACAAGCGTCGATAAAGCAAATGTATTGGATTCTTCCAGATTATGGAGAAAAGTTGTGGAGGAAGTTTCCAAAGACTATCCGGAAGTAACGTTGGAACATATGTTAGTGGATAACTGTGCAATGCAGCTTGTGAATGATCCGGGACAATTTGATGTGATCTTAACAGAAAACATGTTTGGAGATATTTTATCGGATGAAGCAAGTATGGTAACGGGTTCTATTGGTATGTTATCTTCTGCGAGCATGTCAGATGGAAAATTCGGTTTATATGAACCGAGCCATGGTTCGGCTCCGGATATTGCAGGACAGAATATTGCCAATCCGATCGCTACGATTCTTTCCGCAGCTATGATGCTTCGCTATTCCTTTGATCTGGACGAAGAAGCAGATGCCGTTGAAAATGCTGTAAAGCAGGTTCTGGCAGAAGGATATCGTACCGTTGATATTATGTCTGACGGATGTACGCAGGTAGGAACCGATAAAATGGGTGATTTGATTGCAGAACGTATTTAGTTTTGTGACTATAAGATGATAGAAGGAGGATATATATCATGAAAAGTGATGCAGCCAGAAAAGGAATGCAGGCTTCCCCTGCAAGATCTTTATTTAACGCATTAGGTCATACAGAAGAAGAGATGAAACGGCCGTTGGTCGGAATTGTAAACTCATATAATGAGATTGTTCCGGGACATATGAATCTTGATAAGATTACGGAAGCAGTAAAATTAGGAGTTGCTATGGCAGGCGGTACACCAGTTGTATTTCCGGCAATTGCTGTCTGTGATGGGATTGCGATGGGACACATCGGAATGAAATATTCTCTTGTAACAAGAGACCTGATCGCAGATTCTACAGAGGCTATGGCAATCGCTCATCAGTTTGATGCGCTTGTTATGATCCCGAACTGCGATAAAAATGTTCCGGGACTTTTAATGGCAGCAGCCAGGGTCAATGTTCCGACGATTTTTGTAAGCGGCGGTCCGATGCTTCCCGGTCATGTAAAAGGACAAAGAACGAGTTTATCGTCGATGTTTGAAGCAGTTGGTTCTTATTCTGCAGGAACGATGACGAGTGATGACGTATTAGAATTTGAACATAAAGCATGTCCGACGTGTGGATCTTGTTCCGGTATGTATACAGCAAACTCGATGAACTGTTTAACAGAAGCTCTCGGAATGGGCTTAAGCGGTAACGGAACAATTCCTGCTGTATATTCTGAAAGACTAAAACTTGCAAAACATGCCGGTATGCAAGTGATGGAATTATATCGCAAGAATATCAAACCGCGTGATATTATGACAAAAGAGGCTTTTTTAAATGCGCTTACGGTTGATATGGCATTGGGATGTTCTACAAACAGCATGCTTCACCTGCCGGCGATCGCTCATGAAGCAGGAGTAGAATTGAATGTTGATATTGCAAATGAGATCAGTTCAAAGACACCGAATCTGTGTCATCTTGCTCCGGCAGGACATACATATATGGATGAGCTGAATGAAGCGGGCGGTGTATGGGCTGTTATGAACGAATTGACAAAGAAAGATCTGCTTCATCTGGAATGCATGACATGTACCGGAAAGACCGTTGGAGAAAATATTAAAGGATGCGTAAATCGTAATCCGCAAGTAATCCGTCCGGTTGAAAATCCATATAGTGAAGTTGGTGGAATTGCGGTATTAAAAGGTAATTTAGCTCCGGATTCTTGTGTGGTAAAACGTTCTGCAGTGGTACCGGAAATGCTGAAGCATGAAGGTCCTGCACGTGTCTTTGACTGCGAAGAAGATGCGATCGCAGCGATCAAAGGCGGCAAGATCGCAGCCGGAGATGTTGTTGTGATCCGCTATGAAGGCCCAAAAGGCGGACCGGGTATGAGAGAGATGTTAAATCCGACATCCGCGATTGCCGGTATGGGACTTGGTTCTTCCGTAGCCCTGATCACAGATGGACGTTTCAGTGGAGCAAGCCGCGGTGCCTCGATTGGTCATGTTTGTCCGGAGGCAGCACAGGGCGGTCCGATCGCACTGATCGAAGAAGGCGATATTATTCAGATTGATATCGATAATCACAGCCTGAATGTTAAATTAACAGATGAAGAATTGGCGGCACGTAAAGCAAAATGGCAGCCAAAGGCTCCAAACATTACAACCGGTTATCTTGCCCGCTATGCTTCATTAGTAACAGACAGCTGTAAAGGCGCTGTATTAAGTGTAAAAGAATAAACAGGGGTGTAGCAGATGATGAAACAATTGAACGGTTCACAAATTGTCATTGAATGTTTAAAAGAGCAGGGGGTAGATACGGTTTTTGGTTATCCGGGCGGCGCGATCTTAAACATTTATGATGAATTGTATAAACAAAAAGATAGAATCACGCATATTTTGACGTCTCATGAACAGGCAGCTTCTCATGCGGCAGACGGATATGCGAGAGCAACAGGAAAGGTAGGCGTATGCCTGGCTACTTCCGGACCGGGTGCAACAAATCTGGTAACCGGAATTGCTACCGCATACATGGATTCGATACCGATCGTTGCAATTACCTGTAACGTTGGCGTTAATCTGTTAGGAAAAGACAGTTTCCAGGAAATTGATATCACAGGTATTACAGTTCCGATCACAAAATATAATTTTATTGTAAAAGATGTCAAAAATCTGGCGGATACGATTCGCCGGGCTTTTGATATTGCTCGATCCGGAAGACCCGGACCGGTACTGATCGATATTCCAAAAGATGTTACTTCTGCAGTGACCGGATATAAGAAAATGCCGGTTGTTCCTGTAAAGAGGGAAACGGTGAAGATTCAGGAAAGAGATATCTATAAAGCCGTTGATATGATCAAAGCAGCAAAAAAACCGTTTATTTTAGTGGGCGGCGGTGCAACGTTATCGAATGCAAGTTTTGAATTGGCGAAATTTGTAGAAAAGACGAATGCTCCGGTATGCGATACTTTGATGGGAAAAGGTGCGTTTGACGGCACAAATCCGTTATATACCGGCATGATTGGTATGCATGGTACGAAAACTTCGAATCTCGGCGTGACCGAATGTGATCTTTTGATCACGATCGGAGCCCGCTTTAGCGACAGAGTATTTGGTAACCCGGATAAATTTGCACAGAATGCAAAGATTTTACAGATTGATATTGATCCTGCAGAAATCAATAAGAATATTATTGTAGATGCGTGTATCATTGGAGATATTAAAGCGGTACTAACGATGATCAACCGCCGTCTTGGACAGCAGCATCATGAAGAATGGATCAAACATATTGAAGAATTAAAGGAAAAATATCCGTTAACGTATAAAAAAGAAATGCTTGCCGGTCCTCAGGTTATTGAGAAAGTATATGAGAAGACAAAAGGGGACGCAATTATCGTAACCGAAGTTGGACAGCATCAAATGTGGACAGCACAGTTTTATAAATTTGACCAGCCGAGAAAACTGTTAACATCCGGCGGTCTTGGAACAATGGGCTATGGTCTGGGTGCTGCAATGGGCGCGAAGATGGGACGGCCGGATAAAACTGTGATCAATGTCGCAGGAGACGGATGTTTCCGTATGAACATTAATGAACTTGCAACTGCAGCACGTTATCAGATCCCGATCATCGAGATTGTGATCGATAACCGCGTACTTGGAATGGTTCGTCAGTGGCAGTCTTTATTCTACGAGGAACGATATTCTTATACAACGTTAAATGATGGGGTTGATTTTATAAAAGTTGCAGAAGGTTTTGGTGTTGCCGGAAAGCATGTTCGTACCATTGAAGAATTTGAAGAGGCATTTGATGAAGCACTCGCTTCAAACAAACCTTATGTGATCGACTGTCATATTGACAGCGATGAAAAAGTATGGCCGATGGTCTCTCCGGGCGGTGCGATTGCAGACGCTTTTACGGAAGAAGATTTAAGCAAATAGATAATAATAAAAAAAGAAAAGATGTGGAGGCATTAAAAATGGGAAGAGTCTATAATTTTTCGGCAGGTCCAGCGGTTTTACCAGAGGAAGTGCTAAAAGAAGCAGCAGAAGAAATGTTAGATTACAGAGGATGCGGCATGTCCGTTATGGAAATGAGTCATCGATCTAAAATGTTTCAGGACATTATCGATGAAGCTGAAGCAGACCTTCGTGATCTTTTAAACATTCCTGATAACTATAAGGTATTATTTTTACAAGGTGGAGCTTCCCAGCAGTTTTCAGCAGTTCCAATGAATTTAATGAAAAACGGAGTTGCAGATTATATTATTACAGGGCAGTGGGCAAAAAAAGCGTATGAAGAAGCTCAAAAATATGGAAAAGTAAATGTAATTGCTTCATCTGCAGATAAGACCTTTTCTTATATTCCGGACTGCTCCGATTTAAATGTATCAGAAGATGCAGACTATGTATATGTGTGTTACAAC
>DVKZ01000111.1 GCA_018715775.1 Candidatus Fimousia stercorigallinarum
AGGTGGAAGGTTAAAATATAGAAAAAACAAATATCTTTATTAAAGTACGCAAAAAAACGGAAGTAAGCCACAGTACAGATGAGATTACTTCCGTTTTTCCCTTTAGATTAAGCGAGGGAGTCGCTTTATCATCTAATTTGATAATTTTGCAACACCCCCTTCTTTTTATAATGCATTCGCTCTGTCCTCAGCTCTCTTTAACTGATTCTGATTGTATGTATCCCAGTTTGCTACTAAATCGTAACTGTCATGGTCTTCATACCACTCCCGATACTTATCTTCCGTATTCTTCGGTACATACACTGCTGCGATCGGAAGTGCACTGCCGTCATCCGGCTCATTTGATACTTCAGGCGGATTGGTTCCGGTAAAATAGACTCTTTTTAATGCTCCATCACGGTCAAAATTCAGCCCGCTTCCACTGACTTCTTCCAAGTTTTTGGAAAATATAACAACTTTAACGGTTCCACCTGCAATACTGAATGTACTATCCAGTTTCGTAATACGATTACTGATACGCAGATATCCATTTGTATTTGGAATTGCAACAACTAAACGATTATCGTTTTTCGCATAAATACATTGCCCGGAAATTGCAAAAGAATCATTGTCATCAGCAATCCGGATATCCCGGATATGTTCATTCTCCAATGCCCGGCTTCCGATACTCTGAACCGTAGAAGGAATCTGTACGGATCTGGCACGGCTGATCGAAAATGCGCCCGTGGCAATCCCTGTAACACCTTCCGGAATCTCAAGTTTTCTTTTTCCGGCAGTTACAAAAACCAATTCCTGTTCTTGCTTCGTAAGAAGCATGCAGTTATCGGCGATCTCAAAAGCCTCATTATCAGAAGAAATGGAAAGTGTTCTTAATGCTGTGCATCCGTTAAAAGCATCTGCGCGGAATTCTGCCAGCTTTGCAGGCAATTTGACTGTTCTTAATCGTCTGCATCCATAAAAACTTTCCGATCTCAATCTGCGCACATTGTCCGGAATTTCTACAGACCTCAAATACCGAAGTCCACTAAAGCACGCTCTTTCAATATCCGTAACCGAATCCGGAATGAATATGCTGCGGATTCCCTTCCGTGTTTTTGCATAACCGTCTTTCCCATTATCTGAATCCACAACATTGCCAAATATATTTTGAATGGATCCTGTATCATTTGACACCTCTGCAAAACCGATATGTGTCACAGCGATTCCGTCGATTTCTGATGGGATCGACAACGTCGCAGCATCCCCTTCCTCCGTATTTACATCAATCTGATAGATCCAGCATTCATCTTCATCTCCGGATACATACGCATGATAGGTAAAAGCTCCGGATGTTGTCTGAACCGGATTATCATAATCCCATGGCGGTTTTGTTGTCTTAGCCGTTTCTTTTGTGCAGCCGATCACGATCACTGCCAGTAAAACGAAAAACAGAGGGGTCATCCATCTCCTTTTCATGTCCATCACTCCTAAATAACATTCTCGTATTTTCAATAATTATGCTTATTATACACAGTTTTTTTGTATAAATTGTGATCTGCACATTATCTATTTCTTAAAAAAATATTATGTATGAGTATTTTACCATAAAAAAAAGAGTATATTATCCAAAATTTGAAAAATGTACTCTTTTTTTTAATATCCATTTCATTTATTTATTCAAATGCTTTACATCAGAAAGGATCCGACCATATAAACCAAGAATGCCGCAACCCATGCGATCACACATTGCAGAACTACAACAAGAACAGCCCATCTGCCGCCCAATTCTCGTTTGATCGATGCGATTGCCGCTACACATGGTGTATACAAAAGACAAAAGATCAGCAGAGACGCGGCCGCAAGATTGGAAAGCGTACCGTGAAGTGCTCCGGATCCGGCAAACAAAACGTTCAACGTTGCAACAACACTCTCTTTTGCCATAAAACCAGTGATCAGAGCAGTCGAGACTCTCCAGTCTCCAAATCCAAGCGGTGCAAAGAGCGGTGCGATCGCCCCTGCAACAACGGCCAGAATGCTGTCTTTGGAATCATTGACCATCCGAAGCTGCAGATCAAACGTCTGTAAAAACCAGATCACAATGGTTGCTAAAAAGATGATCGTAAAGGCTCTCTGAAGAAAATCTTTTGCTTTTTCCCACAGAAGCTGAATCACATTTTTCGCGCTCGGCAGACGATAATTTGGCAATTCCATAACGAATGGAACTGCTTCCCCCTTAAACATACTGTTCTTAGCGATCACAGCCATAAGAATCCCAACCACAATACTGACAAAGTAAAGTCCTATCATGATCAGTCCGCTGTGTTTTGGGAAAAATGCTGCTGTAAAAAATCCATAGATTGGAAGCTTAGCCGAACAGCTCATGAATGGCGTCAGCATGATCGTCAGTTTTCGATCCCGATCAGACGGAAGTGTTCTGCTCGCCATAACTCCCGGTACCGTACATCCAAAACCGATCAGCATCGGTACAATACTTCTGCCTGACAGACCAATCTTACGAAGAAGCTTATCCATGACAAATGCGATTCTTGCCATATAGCCAGTATCCTCGAGCAGGGACAGGAAAAAAAACAGAGTCACAATAATCGGCAAAAAGCTTAACACACTGCCGACTCCATTAAAAATCCCGTCGATCACAAGAGAATGCACCGCCTGGTTGACATTCCATGCTGTCATTGCCTGGTCACAAATATCTGTCACATATCCGATCAATGTTTCCAAAATGCCTTGCATCCATGCGCCGATCACAGAAAAAGTCAAATAAAAAGTCAGCGCCATGATTACTGCAAAGGCTGGAAGTGCGGTATATTTTCCCGTCAAGATACGATCAAGCCTGCGGCTTCTTGCATGTTCTTTGCTTTCTGATGGTTTCACAACAGTCTTATCAACCAGATCAAAGATAAAGGAAAATCTCATATCCGCAATCGCTGCCGCGCGATCAAGCTGCCGTTCTTCTTCCATTTGTAAAATGATATGTTCAATCATCTTTTTTTCATTTTGAGACAGATTCAGTGCTTCCAGAATCCGTTCGTCCCCTTCAACAACTTTCGTAGCGGCAAAACGAACCGGTATTTCCGCACGGACCGCATGGTCTTCGATCAGATGCATGATTCCGTGCAGACAGCGGTGAACGGCTCCGTTGTGATCATTTTCATCACAAAAATCCATTCTTCCCGGTTTTTCCTGATAGTGAGCAATATGTACTGCATGGCGTGCCAGTTCATCTACTCCTTCATTTTTAATCGCAGAAATCGGAACGACCGGAATCCCAAGCATGTTTTCCATTTGATTGATGTGGATCGTGCCGCCATTTCCGATCAGCTCATCCATCATATTCAGGGCTAATACCATTGGCACATTTAATTCCATCAGCTGCATCGTCAGATACAGATTTCGTTCGATATTCGTCGCATCGACAATATTGATGATCGCCGTAGGCTTTTCTTTGATGATATACTGCCTGGTTACAATTTCCTCCTGACTATACGGAGACATAGAATAGATCCCCGGAAGATCGGTAATCTCTGTTTTAGAATATCCCTTTATCGCGCCGCTTTTACGATCCACCGTAACTCCTGGAAAATTTCCAACATGCTGGTTGGAACCGGTTAACTGATTAAATAAAGTCGTTTTTCCACAGTTTTGATTTCCCGCAAGGGCAAATGTCAGAATCTGATCATCCGGCAACGGCGTTTCATCCTCTTTCACATGATATTTACCGGTTTCTCCAAGTCCCGGATGTTCTACTTTTACTTTTCTTTCCTTATTCAGATCAGTTTCCTTCTCTTTTCTTCTTTCAATTGGTTCTATCTCAATTTTTTCAGCATCTGCCAACCGTAATGTCAATTCATATCCATGAATCTGCAGTTCCATTGGATCACCCATCGGCGCATATTTTACAAGTGTCACTTCCGCACCCGGAATCAATCCCATATCCAGAAAATGCTGTCTGAGCGCACCTTCGCCTCCGACAGACGTTACAACTGCTGTTTTTCCTATTCCCAGATCATTCAAGATCATGATGAATTCCTCCTACCTCAATATTTGAAATTTGTCAATATATCTCCCAATATATTTTTTGTTTATATCATCATCCATAAATGGATGGGATAATTAATCGATTGTCCTTTGCCGATGCCTATCCATACACTTACCCTACCAGT
>DVKZ01000112.1 GCA_018715775.1 Candidatus Fimousia stercorigallinarum
GGCGGAAATCGCACAGAATGTAGATGAGTCTTTGAGCAAAGCTTATAATGAATTACAAAAACTGAACAATGATCAGGCTGAGCCGGCAAGTGAAGAGGAGCTTGCAAAGGTATTAGAAGATTACGCGGCATTAAAAGAAGTTGTGGAATCAAATCCGGATTATTTTGGTGTTATGGTGCCGTTTTTTACCGATAAAGATACTGAGGAATCACCATTTGGTGCCATTTTTACATTAACAGAACAGGATCCGGATGAAACTTCTTTAGAAGAGTTGGATCAGATCATTCTGGGACTGACACAGTCACTGAATGCGTATGTGACGTATTATGGAGATGAACTTCTCAAAGTACGCGATCAGGCGCTGAGTAAACTCGATGATAATATGTCAGATCTGGAAAAACTCCTTGTTCTGCATGACTTTATCGTGGATTGGTGTAAATTTGACCTGGCTGATGCAAACTATATGGATACCGGAGAACAGGATACATTTATATACAGTACTCCGTTTGGTTCTCTTGTAAAACGATCTGCGGTATGTATCGGTTATGCAACCGGATATTCTTACCTCGTTCAAAATGCTTTTCCGGAAATTTATAAGCATGAAGATGGAACATGGAAAACAAAAGAAGAAGTAGGAGACGACTATATTGTCGATTATGCAAAGGCATATATTCCGACGATTCATTATTTTAATACGGTCAAATTAGATGGACAGTGGTATTACGTCGATCCAAGCTTTAACGACGTTGCGGTTCAGGATAGACAGTATGTGCGGCTGGAAACAGCAGGAAATGTCCGCCACCAGATGTTTTTGATTACACATGAGAGTCTGACAAAATGGCAGAATCTGAGTGAATCGGTGATGGACAGCGCCTATGGTGATCTATGTAATGACGATCGTTATGAATCAGAATGGTTTAACCGGATACAGTCCAAGATTTATTATGATGATGAAAACTGGTATTTTGTCCGGGGAAAAGTCGATACACGGATGCAGTCCGGTCATGATTATATCGACAGAGAAGACCAGATCATTGCAAGAAACCGTCAGACAGGCGAAGAAACGGTGCTGGTTGATCTTGATACGAGCAAGATCAATACTCTTTCAGGAGAAAGCAAAGGCATTTCGGATCTGTTGAAAGAAGAGCGGATCAACGATCTTATTTACAATAAGATTTATCCGGGACTTCAGCATTGTATCGGTATTTATGATGATGTTATTTATTTTAATCTTGGAAATAAGATTTTCCAATATACAATGAATGATGGCAGTGTAAAAAAAGTAAAAGAATATAATCATGTATATGCAAAGAGAGACAAGGACGAAAAATTCATCGGCTACTCGTTTTACTCCACGGATCAGAACGATACCGATCAGGTATTTTCGATCAGCGATCATCCGATCGCAGGGCTGGTAGTGAAAGAGGATGGAAAGCTCTATTGTGAAATTGCAACGAATTATTCGTATGAGCTGTCACATAATTATGATGTGGAAGCGAAAAATTATATTCCAACCTATGGATATTACGGGGAAAATAATTCTTCCTGTAAGCAGTTCCGCTGGTGTGCTAATGTAACGGATGTTTTGGATATGGAACATGTAAGCGGAAGCAGCCATGACTTTGTTGCGGTTACCGTCGATCCATCCTGTATCCAAGAAGGATATCAGGAAAAACGCTGTACGGAATGCGGTATTTCTTCTTCGGAGGAAAAGACAGATATCAAAGAAGCTTCCGGACATCATTTCTTGTATGATGAAGATCAGAAAACGAATATCTGTACAAAATGCAGCCTCGCTGATGCGGATGCACAGGAACACAACTACGGTGAACCTAAATTTACCTGGACACAGAAAAATCTTAAAATGACATGTAAGGCAGTTTTTACCTGTAAAGACTGTGATCAGATGGAAACGGTTGACTGCCAGGTAGAACAGACAGCAGTTGATGGAAAAGAAGTAACCTGTACTTCAGATGGCGTTGTGAATGTCAAAGCAACTTGTGAATTCCGGGGTGATACTTATACGGATGAAAAGCAGAATGTTGAGATGAAAACGCCGGGGCACTGTGATTTTAAAGCAACGTTCGATTGGTCAGATGACAAAACCCTTTGTTATGCGAATTTGTCATGCGGACATTGCGGTAAGAGCGGCGCCGGAAAAGCGGAAATCACCGAAAAAGTAGTTGATCCAACTTACTTTGAGGACGGAAAACGTATTTATACGGCTGAGATTACTTACAACGATGAAACCTTTAGCGATCAGAAGGAAGAAAAAATCGCAAAATTAAAGGCAAATGCGAAATTTGATAAATCTACTTATAAAATAGATGTTTACGAAAAAGTAAATGCAAAACTTGTTTCTGTAGACGGTGATGCGTTTGAAAAAATCGAAACTGCGAATACCAAGATCGCAACCGTTTCATCAGCCGGAGCGATCACAGGAAAATCAGCCGGAACGACAGAATTGACTGCCGTTACGAAATCCGGCGAGACCATCAAGGCGAAAATTACTGTTAATACGCCGACGGTAACCTTAAATACGACTTCTGCTCCGGTACCTCTGAATAAAACATCAACAGCGATCAAGATCGCATCTCAGTTATCCGGGGATTCTGTATCAAGATGGACTTGCTCGAATAAGTCGATCCTGGCTATCAATGCAACAACAGGAAGAGTGAAGGGCAAAAAAGTCGGCTCCTGTAAGATTGCCGTAACGATGAAGAGCGGTGCAAAAGCCAGTTGCAGAGTGAAGGTGCAAAAGGGAACGATCAAGACAACGGCTCTGAGTGTGAGCAAAACAAAGGTGACGCTCCGCCTGAGCGGAACAAAGACGTATACGATCAAACCGGTATTGACGCCTGTAACATCGCAGCAGTCGGTTACATATTCATCATCGAGTAAATCGATCGCCTCTGTCAGCTCATCCGGAAAGATTACGGCTAAAAAGGCAGGAAAAGTGACGATTACAGTAAAAAGCGGAAGTGTTTCCAAAAAGATTACGGTAACCGTAAAAAATTAATCATGAAAAAGACTAAGAAAAAAGCTCCGATGGAATTCCACCGGAGCTTTAAAATTTAAATGATTATTTGTTGGATCTTCTCCAGATATTTGCTTTTTCTGCATCTTTGATCAGCTGATCTCTGAAATCAGGATGAGCAATGCTGATCAGTTTCTCAGCTCTTTCCCATGTAGAAGCACCCTTTAAGTTTACCATACCATATTCTGTAACGATATAGTGAACATTAGCACGAGTATCTGTAACGATAGAACCGTTGTTCAATGTAGGAAGAATACGTGATTTTATCTCGCCGCTCTTTGTTTTAAAGGTTGATGACAGGCAGATGAAGGATTTTCCGCCATTAGAAGCATAGGCGCCTAATACGAAATCCAGCTGTCCGCCGGCACCGCTGATCTGTTTTAAACCTGCAGATTCTGCATTAACCTGTCCGAATAAGTCGATATCTACGGCATTGTTGATGGAAATAAAGTTATCCAGCTGAGAGATCGTACGGAAATCATTCGTATAATTTACCGGTGCACTCATACATTCCGGATTGTCATCTAAGAAATCATATAATTTCTTTGTTCCGGCAGCAAATGCATAAGTCTGGCGGTAACGGTCAAGACTCTTTTTCGCACCTGTGATTTTTCCGGCTTTTGAAATATCAACAAAAGCGTCAACGTACATTTCTGTATGTACACCAAGATCTTTCAGATCCGATTCAGCAATCATAGAACCTACAGTATTTGGCATGCCTCCAATACCTAACTGCAGACATGCGCCGTTTGGAATCTCATTTACGATTAATTCTGCTACAGCACGGTCAACATCTGTCGGAGCTCCGCCCGCTCCCATTTCAGCAATCGGAGGATTATCTCCTTCTACAATCATATCTACTTTCGAAATATGTATACCTTCTTCAAATCCGCCAAGACAGCGAGGCATATTTTCATTTACTTCTACGATAACTGTTTTACATTTTTCAAGCATAGCAGCCAGATGGGATGCATTTGGTCCAAAGTTGAAGTAACCATGTTCATCCATCGGTGTAACCTGGAACATAGCAACATCTGTCGCAGCAATCGTGTTACGGTAGTAGCTTGGCAGTTCGGAATAACGGATTGGAATATAGAATCCGAATCCCTGCTGGCACCATTTTCTTTCGATTCCGGACATATGCCAGGAATTCCATGTAAAATGTGCTGCAGGATCGTCAATCTGTGAAATTGCCAAAGGCCACATAAGGATACCGCCGCGGAAGTAAAGGTTCTCTAATTCATCCATTCTTGCTGCGAGAGCCTGGTCAAGCGCAACCGGCGTATTTGTTGTCCATCCGTAGTCGATGTGATCGCCTGATTTTACAACTTTTACAGCTTCTTCGGCGGTTGTCAATTTCTTTTGATATTCTTCTGCGTAACTCATCATAATTCCTCCTAAAAAAATTCCATCAAATATATCGTTAAACATTTCACATATCTTAATGATAGCATTTTTCTACTGGTTTGTAAAGGAAATACGGCATGGATTGAATTTTATACAATTTTATAATCTCCCTGTTTTCCGCTGCGAGTATGACGGAACATAAGTACAACTTGAATTGTCTGCCGGTGGAGGATCCGATCCAAAACGCACTTCGTTTGAACGGTTGGATCGGATGCGATGTACTTGTATATTCCGTATAAAGGCAGCGGGTAAAGCAGAAAATCCAGCCGATCGGCTGGATTTTGTAATAGTTTTATGAAAAGAGAGGATAAAATATATGAAAAACAATCTTGCGTAAATGATTGGTTGTCATTTACTATGGTTTCATTATATTTTTTTCAGGGTGGAAAATCAATGGATAAAGTCTGAATTTATATAAATATTCTGTAAATAAGTTTGAGGAAATTTTGATGAATGTTAGATTTTTCTTATTTTTTAGTGGAAAATCATAAGAGTCTTTCAAATAAAGAATCATCATGCACCAGGTAATTTGTATAGTCAAAATGATTTATAAAGAAGGGATCATTAAAATGAGAAGGGATTTTGTCTAAAAAGATTCAGAAATGATCAGAAAATGCTTTTAGAGCAACTGAGTTTGGAGTATAATAAATACATGCAGAGATATAGGATATAGATGGATGAAATAGAAAAGAAGTGGCCGAAAATGTTAACAAAATGTTACAATGCCAAAGAATAAGAGAAAAAGGCTTGTTTTCAGAATTGTCAGACAAATACCTGCAGAAATGAGTCTGCAAAGCCAGTGTTTATGCGGGTTCCCTGAGGGTACCGTGTAAATGAAGAAAGCCCGTATAGGGCGTTGACACCTTTGTCGAGAATTTTGCTTGCATAAAGCGCTCCCGGTGTAAATGAAGAAAGCCCGTATAGGGCGTTGACACACTTCCATCAAAATGGAATACTCTCCGAACAAATTCCGGGTATAAATGAAGAAAGCCCGTTCAGGGCGTTGACACACGACCTCATTGTTTTCAGTTTCAGCCTCGGGTTCGATCTGTGTAAATGAAGAAAGCCCGTTCAGGGCATTGACACACTAATGAAGATTCTTTTTATGCTCCATGCCTTCGTGTAAATGAAAAAAGCCCGATTAGGGCGTTGCCACACCCCAGTTTGATTTGTTTGCTTTGTTAGTTGTCATAGTGTAAATGAAAAAAGTCCGATTAGGGCGTTGCCACAATATGCTATGACATTCTTATCAAGTCTCATGATTGTGTAAATGAAGAAAGCCCGATCAGGGCGTTGACACAATATTCTGGGTTTGAATTTAATGTTTTTCTAATGCTGTGTAAATAAAAAAAGCCCGTTCAGGGCGTTGACACTATGTTAATATCAAAGAATTTATTGCAATAGCTGTGTAAATGCTACATACCAAGCATATTTTTTCAATTACCAGAAAGATATGCAAACGAAGAATATTTCTCAATCCAATTGTATGAGGTCTTTTTGTGTACATCCTTTGAAAGAAAAAGATGTCAGTTTCTCTGCAGATTAAAATGAAAAACAACAAAAAAAGAGAATGTCGGTTAATACTGATTTTTGGCTCTGACATGAAGGGAAGATTCAATCCTAAAGAAATTCGGGCTTTTTCAAAAGCAGAATTCCCTATGGAACTGTTATTCTGCACTGGGATCTACTGAATTTACAGAAAATGGAAAAAGAAAAATTCTACTGTAGATGGATGCCTATGTCTACCCCGCAAAATACAAAAAGTTACATCCCTGCCGTAGATGGACTCTCATGTCTACTCCAGAAAATGGGAAAATGGAAAATTCTGCCGTAGATGGACTCTCATGTCTACCCCAGAAAATGGAAAAAAGAAAAATTCTACTGTAGGTGGATGCCTATGCCTACCCCACAAAATACAAAAAGTTACATTCCTGCCGCAGATGGACTCTCATGTCTACCCCAGAAAATGGAAAAAGAAAAATTCTACTGTAGGTGGATGTCTATGTCTACCCCACAAAATACAAAAAGTTGCATCCCTGCCGTAGGTGGACCCTCATGTCTACCCCAGAAAATGGAAAAAGAGAAAATTCTACTGTAGATGGATGCCTATGCCTACCCCACAAAATACAAAAAGTTACATCCCTGCCGTAGATGGACTCTTATGTCTACCCCAGAAAATGGAAAAAGGAAAATTTCTGCCGTAGATGGATGCCTATGCCTACCCCAGAAAATACAAAAAGTTACATTCCTGCCGTAGATGGACTCCCATGCCTACCCCAGAAAATGGAAAAAGGAAAAATTCTACTGTAGATGGTAGATTTGAATCACAAATTTATAAAAAAAGGAAATCCAGCCCGCCGGCTGGATTTAAAAAAGAGAGGAAAAAATATATGAAAAATATCTTCAGTAAATGTCTTGCATCATTTACTATAGTTCTATTATATTTTTCCTCTCTCCAAATTCAATTTTTTAACTCTAAACTTTTATAAACATTCTGTAAATAAATCTGAAGTAAAATGAGAGATTCTTAGTTCCTTCTTAAGACTTATGGTACAGAAGTTTTGCTTTGTGATTATAAAAATGCCAGTAATACAAAGTTTAAGATAAACAGGATCGAAGCTGCCCAGAGGATTGGGTGGATCGTGCTGATTTCTTTTTTGCAGATTTTTACGATACAGTAAGAAATAAAGCCGAATGCGATTCCGTAAGAGATACTGTAGCAAAGTGCCATAAACAGTCCCGCAAAGAATGCCGGAACAGCTTCTGAAAAATCTTCCCACTTAATTTCCTTAAACGATGAAGTCATCATGATGCCGACAACAACGAGAGCCGGTGCGGTTGCAGCGGAAGGGATCGCACTGACAAAAGTAGCAAGGAATGCACTGATGGCAAAGCAGATTGCTACAACAACGCTGGTAAGGCCGGTACGTCCGCCTGCTCCAATACCGGAAGCGCTTTCAACGAAAGTTGTTGTATTCGAAGTACCGAAAATCGCACCGATCGAAGTAGCAATGGCGTCTGCAAACAAAGCTTTGTCCATTTTTGATTTAAATCCGGAGCTGGAGTCCATCGCTTTTTCGTCTTCCGCGCTGAAAATGCCGCTTCGGCGTCCGGTTCCGATAAAGGTACCGAGAGTATCAAACGTATCAGAGATACTGAAAGCGAAAATTGTTACTAGTGCAAGAGGGAGTTTTGACATATCGCTAAACAGAGAAGGCAGTCCTTCGGAGGTAAAAATAACGCCAAATGTCGTTGGGAGTGCAGCGCATGCATCCGTGAAACTGATAGAATCGCTGGTAGTGGTAATGCCCATTGGAATACCAAGAAGGGCAGTAACGATAATGCCAACTAGGATCGCGCCTTTTACGTTGCAGACAAGCAGAACGATCGTCAGTACGAGGCCGATGAGGAAGAGCCAGAATACTGGCTGATTCAGAGCCGGAATTGCAGGAACTCCGGAATCAAAACTGATCATTCCTACATTTAAAAGACCGATATAGGCGACAAACACGCCGATTCCTCCGCCAATTGCATTCTGCAGGCTGTTTGGAATTGCTTTAATGATATATTTTCGAACTTTTGTTACCGTGATCAAAATATTAAACAGACCGCAGATGAATACCATGGACAATGCCTGCTGCCAGGTAAAGCCAAGACCGAAACAAACCGTATAGACAAAAAATGCGTTTAGCCCCATACCGGGAGCCTGCGCGTAAGGAACGTTAGCAAACAGTCCCATAACTAATGTTCCGATGATCGCAGCAATGATCGTTGCCAGAAAAACTGCACCCCATTCCATACCGGACTGGCTCAAAACGCTTGGATTAACAGCGATAACGTAAGCCATTGTAAAAAACGTAGTCAGACCGGCTACGATTTCTGTTGAAACCGTTGTACCATTTTCCTTCAACTTAAAAAAATTTTCCATAATGTTTCCTCTTCCTTTCGTATTTATTACAAGATTTTGATACCAGTTAGATAAGAGTTATTATTACCTAAAAATGGTATTCGCAACATATTATTGTAATGGAAAAAATAATTTTTTCAACTTTTATTCGTGTAGTAAGTCGTGAATTTGTGTGATATGATGGATGATAAGGAAGAGAGGATCGGGAAAATGTTTACAATATTGATTTTTGAGATTCATTAGACAGGAGGAATGAGAATGTCAGTAAAAGGTGCAGTTATGGTGCCCCATCCGCCGCTGATCATACCGGATGTGGGACAAGGCAGGGAAAAGAAAATCCAGGCTACGATCGATGCATATCATGAAGCGGCAAAAAAAATCGCTTCGTGGAAACCGGATACGGTAGTTGTTTTGTCGCCGCATTCTATCATGTATGCGGATTATTTTCATATTTCACCGGGAAAAGGAGCAGTTGGATCATTCGGACAGTTTGGTGCGCCGCAGGTGAAGATACAGGTGCAGTATGACACACAATTTGTCGATACTTTGTGCAGAGAGGCAGAAGCAAGAGATCTTCCGGCCGGAACCTTAGGAGAGAGAGAACGGCGGCTGGATCATGCAACAATGATCCCGCTCTGGTTTTTGAATCACTATACTACGGACTATAAAGTCGTGAGGATCGGTCTTTCGGGACTTCCGTTTTCGATGCACTACATGCTTGGACAGTGCATTCAAAAAACGGCAGAACTTTGTGAAAAAAAGATTGTTGTGATCGGGAGCGGAGATCTGTCGCATAAATTAAAGGCGGACGGCCCTTATGGATTTCAAAAAGAAGGTCCGGAATATGATAAACGCATTATGGAGGTTATGGGAAGTGCTTCTTTTGACCAGCTGTTTGATTTTACAGAAGAATTTTGTGAAAAAGCGGCAGAATGCGGGCACCGTTCGTTTCTCATTATGGCGGGAGCGTTGGATCGAATGGCTGTGGAAGCCCGGCGGCTGATGCATGAAGGAACCTTTGGTGTAGGATACGGTATTTGCACATATGAAACAAAAGGGCGTGATCCGGAGCGTGATTTCCTGCGTCAATATGAAGAGAAGATCAGACAGGCAGCAGTGCAGCGAAAAGTTTCAGAAGATGTATATGTCCGGCTCGCACGTCAAACGATCGAAACCTATGTCCGTACCGGACGCAAAATTTCGGTTCCGGAAGGTCTGCCGGAAGAACTGTATGAGAAACAGGCCGGGGTGTTTGTTTCACTGAAAGAAGAAGGCAAGCTTCGCGGCTGCATAGGAACGATAGCGCCTGTGCGAAATAATATTGCGGAAGAAATCATTGAAAATGCGATCAGTGCGTCTGCAAGAGATCCGCGGTTTCGACCGGTACAGCCGGAAGAACTGGATAAACTCGTTTACAGTGTGGATGTTCTCGGAGAGACAGAAGAGATTGCTTCGAAAGAAGAACTGGATGTAAAACGCTATGGAGTCATCGTATCGAAAGGGAGAAAACGGGGATTGCTCCTGCCAAATTTGGAAGGCATTGATTCCGTAGAAGAGCAGATCGCGATCGCAAAACAAAAGGCAGGCATTCGAGAAAGTGATCAAAAGATTCGTTTGGAACGTTTTGAGGTGGTGAGACATTTTTGAAAACATCAAAAAATGCAGAAAAGCGGAGTGTATGTCCGGTCTGTTTTCATCATTGTTCGCTGGCAGAAGGCCAGTATGGGCGCTGCCGGGCGAGAAAAAATGAAAATGGAACGATCGTCAGTGCCAACTATGGGAAGATAACGGCGTTGATGCTCGATCCGATCGAAAAAAAGCCGTTTCGGCGGTTTTATCCGGGCAGTAAGATCCTGTCTGTCGGTAGTTTCGGCTGTAATCTGGCATGCCCATTTTGCCAGAACTATGATATTTCCATGGCAAAAGACGAACAGATCGATCATAAAGAAATCTTACCGGACGAATTGGTTCAACTTGCCGTTCAGTATCAGTCATATGGCAGCATAGGCGTAGCTTTTACTTATAATGAACCGCTGGTCGGATACGAATATGTGCGGGATACCGCAAAACTTATAAAAAAATACGGGATGAAAAATGTGCTGGTTACAAATGGAACCGCAGAACTCGCAGTCTTGGAAGAACTCCTTCCGTATATGGATGCTATGAATATAGATCTGAAAGGGTTTACGGAGGAATATTATCAAATGGCAGGCGGAGACTTCAAAACAGTACAGAGGTTTATTGAGCGGGCTGTCAGAGAATGTCATGTCGAGTTAACGACTCTGATCATACCGGATGAAAATGATTCAATAGAGGAAATGAAAAAAGAAGCCAGCTGGATTGCCTCTTTGGATGAAACAATCCCGCTTCATATCACACGCTTTTTCCCCCGATACCGGATGACGGACCGGAAGCCTACGGATATCGCAGCCATATATGAATTAAGAGCTGTGGCCGGACGGTATCTGCGATGGGTTTATACCGGGAACTGTTGAAAAGCAAATTAGGAATCATTGGCAAAGAAATCCGATAGAATATTACAATTTATTAACATATTAATCAAACCTTACAATTCTATTAAATACATGAAAAACGATGGCTTTCGAGCAAATTTTATACTATAATAATAAACTGTAGGAAAAAAGAGAAAAGATATTTTATGAATTGAAAAGGAGTACTGAAACAATATGGAGAAGCTAAAGGGTTTAAGCAAACCGAAAAAAGCGGCAATATTAATTGTCATAGGATTGCTGATTGTTTATTTTGCCGGTGCATATTATTACAGCAGCCATTTTCTGAAAGGAACAACAATTAATGGGATTGATTGTTCGAACAAAACAGCAGCATCAATCGAGGAGCATATCAAGAATAACATTGCATCCTATGAACTTACATTAACAGAAAGAAAAGATCTGGAAGATCATCTGAGCGGCGCGGATTTTGATCTTTCCTATTTGAATGATGGAGCGATCAGTAAGTATCAGCAAAGCCAGAATGCATTTACCTGGCCGGCAGGCTATTTTGGACAAACTTATGAGAAAGATATTGAGACAGTTTCCTATAACGAAAAGAAGTTAGATGCACTGATAAAGAAATTTAACTGCTTTCAGAAGAAAAATATTGAAAAACCGGTTAGTGCATATCCGAAATATGCCGGAAATAATAAATATGAGATCGTTGCGGAAGTAGATGGAAACCAGGTCAGCCGAACAAAATTAAAAGAAGCAGTGGCTTTAAGCATTGCGGCAGGCGATGAGAAGCTGGACATTGATAAAGCCGGCTGTTACGTAGAACCGGATTATCGAAAAGACGATAAAGAAATCGTGCAGTTAAAAGAAGATATGGAGAAAATGGTCAGCGGAAGCATCACATGGGATTTCTCAAATCGTTACATCAATCTCAGTACATATAAAGATTTGCTTAAAGACAATAAAGTAACGATCAATGGTGATATTACGAATGAGTTTATTAAGATCAGAAACCATACCGAAGCAGTGATCAGCGGTAACCGGATCGAAGACTGGCTGGTTAACTTTGCGACAGATTCGAATACGATTTACAGAAGCCGCCAATTCATCAGCCACGGCGGAAGCCAGATCACTGTTCCAAGCGGCGGTCCGTACGGCTGGAGAATGAATATCGATAAAGAAAAATCGGCAATTAAAAAAATGATGCAGAATGGAACAACGGCTGACAGCAGAACGCCGCATTATACGCAGACAGCAGTAGAAGGTACGAATGGTGAATTAAATGACATTGGAGACAGCTACGTAGAAGTAAATATTTCCAGTCAGACTGTTTATGTCTATAAAAATGGAAAAAATGTATTTTCCACACCTTGTGTAACGGGTAACACAAGTCTCGGATACGGCACTCATGCTGGTGCAGGTGTGATCCAGTATAAGACTCGAGACAAAGTTTTAGGCGGACCGGGATATGATTATGCGTCACCGGTACGTTACTGGATGCCATTTAATGGCGGAGAAGGGCTTCACGATGCGGACTGGAGGAATACATTTGGCGGAACGATTTATAAGACAGGCGGTTCCCATGGATGCGTAAATCTGCCGATTCCTGCAGCAGCAACCATTTATAACATTATTGATGCCGGATGGCCGGTCATTGTACATTATTAATAGAAAACTCCGAGGATGATTCTTCGGAGTTTTTCATATAGGAGAAAAACAATGAGAATTTCAGCAGTAGATTGGACACATGCATTTTTAAAAAGATATGTGAAAGAAGGGGACGTCTGTATAGATGCCACAATGGGAAATGGGGGCGATACGCTTTTCCTTGCCGGACTGGTCGGAGAAAATGGAAAAGTATATGGATTCGACATTCAGAAAATCGCATTGGAACATACGCGCGAAAAGTTAAAAAAACACGGACTGTATGCGGAGCTGCATCTTGACAGTCATGAACATATGGGAGATTATGTTGGAAAGGAAAGCGTTCAGGCAATCGTCTTCAATCTCGGGTATTTACCGGGAGGGGATCATGCATTGGCGACACGTGCAGAAAGTACGATCAAAGCAGTCGAAAGCGGATTTTCATTGCTAAAACGGGGAGGTGTGATGAGTCTTTGTATTTACAGCGGAGGGGACAGTGGCTTTGAGGAGCGGGATGCGGTATTACAGTATTTAAAAACACTGGATCCGAAAAAGTATCTTGTAATTGTCAATGAGTTTTATAATATGCCTCATCATCCGCCGATTCCGGTATTTCTTATAAAATTGTAAATAAATGTTAATTAAAAATAAAAATAGTAAAAGAATAATTAAACAGTAATGGAAATAATTGACAATTAAGTAGGAATATAGTAAATTCAAAACATAATCAAGATCAATTCTGATGTGATCGGTTCTTATCTCAGATTCCGGATGTGCAAGTAAGGAAAAGAAGGTGGGATCAGGAATAAAGGGTGACGGAAGAAAACAGGCACATGATGGTATTTAGAAAGAACAGGTCATAGAAAGATGGAATCGTAAGAAGGGAGAATTTACATGCGTATAAAAGGAGTTATGAAAAAGGCAGGTATCATTATGGCGGCAGTATTGATCGGGATCGGAGTTGGGATCGGAACACCCGTAACGGCTCTTCCATCTCATTTTTACAGCTTTTCGATTGATAAGACAGAGCAGTCAATAAAGGAAGGGGAAGAATTGACATTAACGGTATCGGGAAATGCGGTTTTATTCGGTGCGACTACATGGTCATCGTCAGATGAGTCAGTTGCGAAAATAGATTCGATCGAATCCGGTTCGTTTGGCTTGAATAAAGGTTATCGTGCCAAAGTAAAAGGGATAAAAGAGGGAACGGCAGTGATCACAGCACAGAATTCTAAAAATACCGAGGCTTTGACCTGCAAAGTGACAGTAAGAAGGGCGTCTGATGATCAACAGGAAACGGAAAAGCCGGACAGTACAGAACAAGAGAACACAGAACAGGGAAATGGCGATCAGAATCAGACGGATGCAGAGAAGAAGCTGCAGGCGCCGAAGATCACCTCAGCAACCAATCAGGGAACAAGAAAGACAGGAAAGCTGACCGCGGCATGGACAAACGTGAATGGTGCGGCTCAATACCAGATCCAGATTTCGTCTAAGAAAGATTTTTCAGATTTGAAAACGAATGATAAAACAAGAGAAACATCGTATTCAACTACATGGCATTATTATAATTATGTTGGAACCGGTGCCAAAAATCCCGTTTATTATTATCGGGTAAGAGCGATCGGAGCGGATGGAGCTTACTCTTCCTGGTCAGAAGTCGTTTCACGGGCAGTGGAGTGATTTTTGGATTCTTCTCGGAACAGATGGAATATGATATAATAAATATAGAAATTTTTGATCAGAGGTGAGTTTATGGATATAAGACGAATTGAAACGCAAGTTACTTCGTTGTTACGAGAATATGGATATGTCTTTGAAAAAGATGATTATGTTGATATTGTAGATTTTGTTCAGAATCTTGGTTTTATTGTGGGCAATGCCCAGTTAGATGACAATGAAGATGGTTTTCTTGCTATTCAGTCAAGTTCAATGGCTAAAAATGGAACGCATATAGCAAATGACAAAATTATCGGTGTAAATTCCAAACGATCACTTGCCTGGAAACGTTTTATCATTGCACATGAATTTGCCCATTCTGTTCTCCATTATCAAGCTGGAGAAATATATTTACATCGCGAAAATAAGAAGGGAAAAGATGAGGAAGAAAACGCTGCAGATTACTTTGCGGCAGCATTACTTATGCCAAAAGAATCATTCATGCGTTTATATGAGAAATTAAAAAACGAAGGTCTAAACCAAACAGCTATTTGTCTGCAATTGGCATCAATCTATAAAGTTCCATTTGACAGTGTTTCACGGCGAATAAGCGAGGTGTGTTAGAAGTCAGATGAAAACTACACCCGATAATTTAGAACAATTTTTTCGTGAGATAGCGTTTACAAAAGCGGAAAACGAGAGCGAACTTAATTATAAAGATCCATTTATTACTAAAGAACAGAGGAAGCGTGATGAACTTATTACAGAACTATTGGAGGAATATGTTTTATTTTACAAAAGTAAGGTAAAACACAGTAGAATTTGTAGATATATAATATTAATTCCTTGTGTGATAATAATTTTAGCATTTTCAAGTTTACTGGCTTTTTTATCCTGGAATGTAATGGATATGACTACTCCGCTTAGAATACAGGAAGTAGTTGCGTTTATTACTGCGTGTGTATCATTTATTTCTTTGATTATAAGTTTGCTTACAATAATTACAAAATATTTTTTCCCGGAAAATGATGAACAGTATATTACAACAATTGTAGAATCAATTCAAAAAAATGATTTAGAAAATAAACGTGAAAATGCTCGTAATAACAAGGAAAATGCTCCTGAATGACCAGACAAAGAGTCTTTTGCTTTTTCAAGAAGCAGAGGCTCTTTTTGCTTGTCTTTATCCTTGGAAAACAGTTAAAAAATTCCAGGCATACTTTTTTACCCCGTTCATACAATAAGTAAAAAAGGTGATGAAAGCGGGTACTCTATGCATAAATTGAAAATAGGCATACTGCTGTGTCTGATCTTGTTTGTCCTGTTACAACTGTACATAGCGGCCGATGTGGCGGATTTCTCCACGGATTCTGTCTCAACGATCGATCCGGAAAAGCTGACGCCGATCACATTGGAACTTCCGGAAAAGACAGAAGAGATCACAAGTCTGTATGCCAAAGAAGCTCTGCTTATGGATGGGGATACCGGTAGAGTGCTGTATGAAAAGAACGGATATAAGCGGGCGCCCATGGCAAGCACGACAAAAATCATGACTGCAGTCTATGTGATTGAAAATTGTGATCTGAACGATATTGCAACTGTGTCTGAAAAAGCAGCCGCGCAGCCGAAAGTTCGTATGGGCGTAAAAGAAGGAGAACAATATAAAGTGCAGGATCTTCTGTATGCATTGATGCTGGAATCCTATAATGATTGTGCAGTTGTGCTGGCAGAACACGTCAGCGGAAGCGTGGATCTGTTCTGTAAAGCTATGACCGAAAAGGCAAAAGAGCTCGGATGTGAGGATACTAATTTTGAAACGCCGAACGGACTTGACAGTGATGCACACTATACAACACCATATGATCTGGCACGGATTACAAAATATGCTTTGGAAAATGAGACATTTTCTGATATAGTAAGAACAAGAGAGTATTCTTTTTCAGATCACAGCGGGAAACGAAACGTGACCGTATCCAATAAAGACGGATTTTTAAGCCGGTATGAAGGTGCGGTCGGAGTTAAAACCGGTTTTACCGGAAAAGCCGGATACTGCTTTGTCGGTGCAGTGAAACACGACGATAAATTCCTGATCTCCGTCGTTCTTGCATCCGGATGGCCTCCACATAAAACTTATAAATGGGATGATACGATCGCACTTATGAAATACGGGGAAGCCAATTATGAAAAATGCCGGATCATCAAAGGACAAAAACGGGTTGGACAGATCGTCGTGAGCCATGGTGAAAAATCAACCGTGCCTCTCTATCTGGATGGCAGCCGATCCATGCTGTTATCGAAAGACGATAAGGTGGAAACAAAACTTCAGCTAAAAAAGCAGCTGGAGGCGCCGGTAAGGAAAAACCAGAAAGCCGGTACGCTTTCCGTGTATATCAACGGAGAATGCATCGAGACGATCGATATCCGTACGACCGAAAAATCCGGAAAAGAAACATTTGTTATGATATATGAACATAACATAAAATCTATGATACCAGGAGGAAGATAAGATGGAACGTAAAAATGCGTGGCTTACTTATGACGAAGCACAGTTGGAAGAATTAAAACAATTAAACGAGGGATATAAAGACTTCCTTTCTAAGGGGAAAACAGAACGCGAATGCGTAAAGATCGCGGTGCAGATGGCCAAAGAGGCCGGTTATCAGGATTTGAACGAGGTAAAGAGCTTAAAGCCGGGTGACAAAGTATATGCGGCAGCAATGGGCAAGATGATTATCTTATATCAGATCGGAAAACAGCCGTTAGAGCAGGGAATGAACATCCTGGGAGCCCATATTGATTCTCCGCGGCTAGATTTAAAACAAAATCCGCTTTACGAAGATACGGATCTGGCATATCTGGATACGCATTACTATGGAGGAATTAAAAAATATCAGTGGGTGGCGCTTCCACTCGCGATCCATGGTGTTGTGGCAAAAAAAGACGGCAGCGTGATCGACATCGTGGTTGGAGAAGATGACAATGATCCGGTCGTTGGAATTACCGACCTGCTCATCCATCTTGCCGGAAAACAGATGGAGAAAAAAGCATCGGTTGTGATCGAAGGCGAAGAACTCGATGTACTGGTCGGCAGCAAGCCGTTAAAAGATACCGAAAAAGATGCGGTAAAGACCGGAATCCTTTCAATCTTAAAAGAAAAGTATGATATCGAAGAAGAGGACTTTTTATCTGCAGAATTGGAGGTTGTTCCGGCCGGAAAAGCAAGAGACTTCGGACTTGACCGCAGCATGGTGATTTCCTATGGACAGGATGACCGCGTATGCGCGTATACCTCTCTTGTGGCAGCCCTGGAAGTAGAAGCGCCGGAAAAAACAGCTGTCTGCATTCTCGTTGACAAAGAAGAAATCGGCAGTGTCGGAGCAACCGGCATGCAATCGCATTTCTTCGAAAATACCGTTGCAGAAGTCATGGACCGCATGGGGGTATATTCAGAACTGGCTGTCCGCAGATGCCTGGCAAACTCTAACATGCTTTCTTCCGATGTAAATGCGGCCTATGATCCGACCTTTGCAGCAGCATTTGAAAAGAAAAACTGCTCTTACTTCGGACGCGGCGTTGTATTCAGCAAATATACCGGCGCCAGAGGAAAATCCGGTTCCAACGATGCGAGCGCTGAATACATGGGAAAACTCCGTAAAGTGATGGATGACAATGCGGTAAATTTCCAGACGGCTGAACTTGGCAAAGTCGATTTCGGCGGCGGCGGAACGATCGCGTACATCCCGGCAGCCTACGGCATGAACGTCATCGACAGCGGTGTTGCCGTCCTCAGCATGCATGCACCATGGGAAATCTGCAGCAAAGCCGATATCTATGAAGCGAAAAAATGCTATGTAGCATTTTTAAAAGATATGTAATATGTCAAAAGAGTGATTCTTCTATATATGCAGGATGATCATGGAAGAATCACTCTTTTTTTTCATATTTAGACAACATTTTCCATTTAACATGCACAATTGACACGAAAAGGGATTGAAATTTGATTAAGAGGTGGTGTATAATACGTACGTATATATATTTGCGGTATATATGCATACGAAAGGGGAGAAAAAATTGAAGAAAATAATTCATAAAAGTCTGTTTGAACACTCAAAAGAGAGTCGGATCAGGGCTTTTTTATTAGGTGTGATCGATGTTATGATGATTTCCTTTTTTATTGTAACATCATTACTCGTCCGTTTTGATTTGAGTTTTCATTCTGTAGAGCCGGTTTTCTGGGACTCGATGATCACCTATTTACCGATCGGCATAATATCAACCGTTATTATATTCATTATTTTTAAATTGTACAGCAGCATGTGGACCTATGCCAGCATCGAAGAGGCATTGCATATCGTTTTTGCAAGTCTCACGGCAATGATTGTTCAGATTATCACAATCTTTTTTGTTCTGGATCTTCCGATGCCGCGAAGTTATCCATTATTTTTCGGCATGCAGCTCCTGATTGGAACGGCGGCAGTTCGTTTCTGTTACCGTGGGATCCGTGTGCTTCGAAATCGATTTGCTGCCACGTCGCCGGAAGCAATCCGCACGATGGTAATCGGGGCAGGAAAGGGCGGAGAGGTACTGATTCAGGAGATCAAAAACAGCAAGTACAGCAATCATGAGGTGGTCTGTGTCATTGACGATGATCCTGCAAAACTCGGTACTTATATTCACGGCGTCCGTGTCGTAGGAGACCGTACGAAAATCCCACAGATGGCAAAAGAATATGATGTAAAAGAAATCGATTTTGCAATTCCGAGTATGAAACCGTCGGAACGGAAGAAAATATTGGATTATTGCCAAGAAACGTATTGTCATGTAAAATTAATTCCAGGTATTTACCAGATGGTAAATGATGAGGTGAGCGTATCCCGGTTAAAGAACGTAGAGATCGAGGATCTGCTCGGACGTGATCCGATCCGTAATGATAACAGCAAAGTGATTGGATACGTGCAGGATCAGGTTGTCATGGTCACCGGCGGCGGTGGTTCGATCGGAAGTGAATTGTGCCGTCAGATCGCAAATTATCAGCCGAAAAAATTGATTATTTTAGACAATTACGAGAACAATGCCTATGATCTGCAGATGGAACTGCTTCATCACCATCCGGAACTGGAACTGATTGTATTGATTGTTTCTGTTCAGAACAGACGAAGAATTAACAATATTATCAAAGAATATCGTCCACAGGTCATTTTCCATGCAGCTGCGCATAAACACGTGCCATTGATGGAAAACAGTCCGTGTGATGCGATCCGAAACAATACATTCGGAACCTATAACGTAGCAAAAGCAGCATCCAAGTACGGTGTGAAGCGCATGGTACTGATCTCAACGGATAAAGCGGTACGCCCAACGAACATCATGGGCGCTTCCAAGCGAATCTGTGAAATGGTCATCCAGTACTTTAATGGAATTTCGGATACGGAATATATGGCCGTCCGCTTTGGAAATGTGCTCGGAAGCAACGGCAGCGTCGTACCACTGTTCCGTAAACAGATCAAAGCCGGAGGTCCGGTGACAGTTACGCATCCGGATATCATCCGTTACTTTATGACGATTCCGGAAGCCGTCAATCTCGTATTAGAGGCGGGGTCTTATGGCCATGGAGGAGAGATTTTTATTCTGGATATGGGAGAACCGGTCAAGATTCTGGATCTTGCGGAAAATATGATCCGTTTATCCGGTTATGTTCCATACGAAGATATCAAGATTGAATTTACCGGTCTTCGGCCGGGTGAAAAGCTGTATGAAGAACTGCTGATCAGTGAAAAGAATAAGATCGCAACGACGAATAACCGTATCTTTATCGCGCAGCTGCCGCCGAAAGATCCGGATATCTTTAAGGCACTGCTGATGGAATTATATGATGTTGCTTATTCGGAAGATACGAAACATATCCGTCAGGCCGTGAAACAGCTGGTGCCGGAGTATACATATACGGAAAAAGAGTAGATAGGAGTTGGATAGGATGTATCCAAAGACATTGACAAAGAGACAGATTACATATCTTAAAAGGAAATATAGCATTGATCGTTTTCTTGGAATTTGTGCCAGTGTAGT
>DVKZ01000113.1 GCA_018715775.1 Candidatus Fimousia stercorigallinarum
AGCGGGAAGAAAAAATTTTTGTGGTTCGTCCGAGCAGAGTTTTGGATATTGGGCGGATGGAAAAAAATCCGGATGAATTACAGAGAATTTATGACATTGGAGTAGATGACGCCCGAAATTGTATAGAAAAATTAAAAAAATTTCTTGTAATATAAAAAAATAATACAATATTTTTGAAAAAAGTAGTTGACGAATCGTATAAATTGTCATATTATCTTAGTAGGAATTAGCACTCGTATTGAATGAGTGCTAACAAAAGGAGGAGGGTTTATGATATCAATTCCAGTCTATGACATGACAATTTTACCCGGAGTCACGTTTTATTTCAAAAAAGAATTATTTGACAGCAGAGACATTCCGGCATTGATGGATAAAGAAGACCTTTTGTTTGTTATGATGAAAGAGAAAAAGTCGAGAGAAGAATTAGGGCCGGATGATTTTTATCCGTATGGTGTGTCCGCTGTGATTGAACAGGTCGATCAGGAGGATAATTTCCGGATTTATGCAAAAGAAAGAGTTTTGATCACAGATATTGAGATTCAGAACGGAGAAATCATGGTAGAAGCCTCCATTGATTCAGAAAAAGACGATATTTCAGATGCAGATATGACAATACGCTTTGAAAAGATCAGAGATGATCTTCTGAAATTTGTACAGGGCTTCCAATGGGGAATATGGGCAAGAAGTTTTATTTTGCATTGGAAAAATATGAACGAAATGATATGCGGATTATCCAGTTATCTTGCTTTAAGTTGGGAAGAAAAGTATGCAATTCTTGCTTCAAAAACTCGGTCAGAACATTGTACGCTGACAGAACATGCGGTTTATGAATTTATGGAAATTTCAAAAGTGCATGAAGAAGCGGAGACAGCTCAGAAAGAGGGAAATGAAAAAGCTTATCGCGAGGCAGCATTGAAAAAACAGATTGAATTTTTGCAAAATCAGTTAGATGATATGCATCCGGAAAATATATCCGATGTCCATCGTTTTGAAAAATTGATCGCGGAATCCGGTATGAATGAAGAAGCGAGAAAAGAAGCAGAAAAAGCGTTGAACCGGATGAAGCAGGAAGGAAAAGACGGACATGAGTATGGTATGCTATATGACTACCTCGACTTTATGACAAAGCTTTCCTGGAAAGAAGAAAAAGAATTTCCTGCAATCGATTTGCAAAAGGCAGAAGAAATCTTGGATGAAGACCATTATGGTTTGAAAAAAGTCAAAGAACGTATCATCCAACAGATGGCGGTTATGGCTTTGAATCAGAAACAGTCAGGTTCTATTTTATTGTTTGCAGGGCCGCCGGGTACCGGTAAGACAAGCATTGGCCAAAGCATTGCAAAAGCACTTGGTCGGGAATATGTAAGGATCAGTTTAGGAGGAATCCGGGATGAAGCAGATATACGTGGACATAGACGGACGTATATTGGAGCTATGCCGGGACGGATCATGGAAGGCATGAAGCGGTGCGGTACAAATAATCCGGTTATGGTGCTTGATGAAGTGGATAAACTTGCCAGAGATTATAGTGGTGATCCTGCCAGCGCTTTGTTGGAAGTATTGGATCCGGAACAGAACTTTTCTTTTACCGATCATTATATGAATGTACCGTATGATCTGTCCAATGTATTTTTTATCTGTACGGCTAACACGATCGATACGATTCCTGAGCCGTTGCTTAACCGAATGGAAGTGATCACATTTAATGGATATACTGCGGAAGAAAAGTACCAGATTGCAAAAAAACATCTGCTTCCAAAATCAATGAAGACGATGGGAATCAAGGCAAGCAATCTGAAAGTCAAAGAAGATGCGTTAAAAGCGATTATCTCGGACTATACAGCGGAGGCCGGCGTGCGTGATCTGAAAAAGCAGATTGATGCTCTTTGCCGTTATGCAGCAGTTAAGCTTGTAAAAAGGGAACAGAAGAGCATTGTAGTCAGTGCACGACGTCTAAAGGAATTTCTTGGCAAGAAGACAATGCATCACGAACATATCCTGGAAGAAAAGCAGCCTGGAGTTGTTACCGGACTTGCCTGGACGAAAGCCGGCGGAGAGATTTTGTTTATTGAAACTTCTCTTACAAAGGGAAATGGCAAGATTATCATTACCGGACAGCTTGGGGATGTTATGAAAGAATCCGTGCAGATTGCATTGACTTTAGTAAAAGGTTTGTATCCGGAAGAGTCTGAAGTGCTGCAGGATAAAGATATCCATGTTCATGTTCCGGCAGGCGCCGTTCCAAAAGACGGACCTTCGGCAGGAATTACATTGGTTACTGCGTTGAGCTCTTTGTTGCTGAATAAGACAGTCAGCCCTGATTATGCGATGACAGGAGAGGTGTCTCTTCGGGCAAATGTAATGCCGATCGGTGGACTGCCTGAAAAATTAATGGCAGCACAGAGAGCCGGCATCAAAAATGTATTTATTCCATATGATAATATAGAAGATTTGGATGATGTATCAGAAGAAGTGAAAGAGAAACTAAATATCATACCGGTTAAAAAAGTAACGGATGTATTATCCGTAGTTTTGAAATAAACGTGTACGAAAAAATGGCTGTTCATTTTGCTGAACAGCCATTTTTGTATGAAACGTTATAGTTTGTCTGCAGTTTTAGAAGAAAGAGCTTCCTGTTTTACTCCTGCCAGATCTGCACCTGCGCAGGAAGCAAGCGTTGCTGCGATCGCACCTTCTGCGATCGGACAATCGACCATAAAAACATCGTCATATCCGAGATCTTCCAGAACCATCTCAGTTGTCATGACAGCACTTCCCATATCCATAAGGACAAGAACACCTTCTGGTCCATGAACACTTTCAATTGCCATCATGATTTTTTCATAGCTGGTACCAAAGCTTCCATCTTCCATTCCGCCTGCTGCAGCGATTGGACAGCCGTCAGCCATGATCTTTGTGACATCTACAACTCCTTCCGCTAACTTTTCACTATGGGATACAATTACAATACCGACCATAATTCCTCCTTATAAGCAATTGCTGATTGTTTCCAGAATATAGCTAAAAGAGGTTGCCCCCGGATCCTGGTGTCCGATGCTTCGTTCTCCGACGTAGCTGGCACGTCCTTTTGTTGCGATGATCGTTTTGGTATATTCAACGCCTTCCCATGCGGCACCAACACCAATTTCCAATATAGTTTTTGGTGCTGCATCCGGGGTCAGCGCTGCTTTCATGGCATCAAGTGCAGGAATCATGGCATCGAGCATTGTTTTCTCTCCCTGTACAGCTTTTCCACGCATTTTAACACCCTCGATCGCAACATCAAGACATTGGATGAAATCCTCAAGGCTCATTTCTGTTTTACCAGCCATTGTCATACCTGCTTTCATAAAAGCAGTGCCATATAATGGACCGGAAGAACCGCCTACGGTTGATACTAAGGTCATACCAACGGTTTTTAAAATCGTTCCGATATCTTTATCTGCCAATGTCGGAAGTTTTGTTTCTACCATCTGGAATCCACGTGCCATGTTGATTCCGTGGTCTCCATCTCCGATTACGTTATCGAGTTCGGTCAAATACTCTTTTTGTTCCTCTATTTTTGCTCCAATCGCATTTAAAACATCTAAAACTTTAGCGGTATCCATGTTTATGCCTCCTTATATGCAGGAGTATCGGCAGCCGCATCAAGAAGTTCTTTTGTCTGATCGTCTAATTTTAAGAGAGAGATTGAGAATCCTTCCTGTTCCAGAGAAGTCATATAATTACCAACAAGAGTCTTGTATACATGAATTCCTTTTTCTTCCAATACATCTGCTACATGATTATTTACAATGAACAATTCCATTAATGGAGTTCCTCCGGAACCATTGATCATAACAGCAACGTCGCTTTCGCTGTAATCAATGTCTGCCAGAATCTTTTCTAATAAAATATCAACAATTTCATCTGCCGGTTTTAATTTGTCCGTATGCGTTCCAGGTTCGCCGTGAATTCCGATTCCTACTTCCATTTCATCATCTTCCAAATGAAAACCAGGTTCGCCCGCTGCCGGAACGGTGCTTGGGTTGATTGCTACGCCCATGGTACGTACGTTGTCGATTACTTTTTGTGCAACGGCCTTTACATCTTCTAATTCCGCTCCGGTTTCTGCAAGTGCGCCTGCAATCTTGTGTACAAAAACAGTACCGGCAACACCGCGGCGTCCAACCGTATAAAGGCTGCCGTCAACGGCAACATCATCATTCGTGATTACCTGATCGACTTTGATACCTTCCATTTCAGCCATCTCACGTGCCATTTCAAAATTCATAACATCACCGGTGTAATTTTTAATGATCATTAAAACACCTTTATCAGTTGCGATGGCTTTAATCCCTTCATAAATCTGATCCGGAGTCGGAGAAGTATAAACAGTTCCAGCTACAGCTGCATCCAGCATACCCTTGCCGACATATCCGCCATGAGCTGGTTCATGTCCGCTTCCACCGCCGCTGATCAAAGCAACTTTTCCTTCTTTTTTTTCAGCACGAACAACAACGTTTCCACAATCCAGTTTTTTCATATAATGTGGATAAGCTTTTACCATACCTGCGACCATTTGGTTTTCTACTTGATCAACTGCGTTAATGATTTTTTTCATAGAAATAATACCTCCGTTACCCTAAAATTAATAGCTTTTGCTAATATAATTTTACATCGTTTTCCAGAGAATAGCAATCAATATTGTAGAAAAGAAATCGTTTTTGTAAAATTAAAAAAAATAAATTTAAAATTAGGGGTTGATTTTTGAAAAAAAAGATGGTATCATACTACTTGTCTGTGAGGCAGACAAAGAAATACAAGCAGTTGTGGCGGAATGGCAGACGCGCTAGATTCAGGTTCTAGTGCCCGCTAAGGGCGTGTGAGTTCGACTCTCATCAACTGCATTTTGTATCCCGGTATCATTTTGATATCGGGATTTTTGTGTTTATACAGAGTGATCATGCGGGGAAAGATTGTTATAAAAAAGCTTCAATATACGTAAAAGCGAGATTGGGAAACGTATATTGGAGCATTTTTTCGTTTTTGAAAAGAAAAGATGATGACATTTTATTGAATAAATTGGTCAATTATTACAATAAAATGGATAATTATGTAATTTATATTCAAAAAATAGCATTTTTTTTTATAATAACCTTTATAAAAAGAGAGGGGATAATATAAATACAATGTACAGAATAGGAATATATGATGATGATCTGAACTATGTGAAAAAATCGAAAAAACAATTTAATCAATTCTTTCAAAAAAAGAACATGGAAGTAAGGATATATGAATTTCATGAAGAAAAGGAATTGATCGAATTTTATGATGATGGAAAAAAATATATTGACTTCATTTTTATGAATACCATGATACAGAATGTTTCAACGATTCCGCTGGCAAAGCAGATTAGAATACTTAATCCGGCGAGTCAGATCGTATTTTGGACTTCGGAATCGGACCGATCCCGCTGTTATGAAGTGGATCACAGTTATTTTCTTTATAAGCAGGTACTGGAAAAAAATATAGATCATATGTTTAAGTGTCTGTTTGATAAATATGAACAGATTCAAAAGGATGAGAAAAACCAAAAATTAGTTATCCATATACGCGGGAAAAAAGTATTTCTTATGCAAAACCGAATTCAATATATGGAACGGAACGAGCGAAAAACTTATATTTATCTATATAATAACGAATCAGAAAAGGTT
>DVKZ01000114.1 GCA_018715775.1 Candidatus Fimousia stercorigallinarum
AGCGGCTTTTGGAACAACTGGAGCGGCTATGTTGGATCAGATTAAGATGGTTAATATCAGCGGAACGTACATTGATGCGCCGTATCATCGTTTTGAAAGTGGTTACAAGATCGGAGATATTCCATTGGAAAAACTGGTAAATCTGGATACATTTGTTGTCAGTATGGATAAAGAAAAAGGATATTTTGATCTGTGAAGATTTGATGGATTTGGATCTTCTGCCGGATAAAGGCGCCCGATTATATGTTATTCCGATCCGGGTAGCAATGGCAAGCTTTCCAGCAAGGGTTTTTGCAATTCTGGAAGATGATTGATTTTCGTACTACCTTGTTATAATTCAAACGTGCAATAAGAACGTAGTTTTTCTGGATTCAGAATCTGAATTCCGCCGCGGAAAGTACGAATGATCTGGTCATTGCGGAGTGTCTGATAGACGCGGGCGACTTGGATTCTGGAAATGCCGCTCAGTTCCATGATATCATCCTGGCTGATGCGGAGTACATAATCCTGGCAAAGGGAAGTATCATGGAGGGCATAGAGAATATTACAGACTTTTGCCATAGAGTTATCGCCGGATAAGGAAGAAATGGCAAAAAAGAGATAGCTCGTAAAGTCACAGTAATGTGCCATCATGCGCAGAGACAGATCTTGATTATTCAGAAACATTTCCCGGATAATCCGATAGTCGAATTCATAGGCTTCGACTTTCGTATAGGCCTGTTCGACCATGGCATATTCCATGTCGTAGTAGTGATGATCGATTCCGAGAGGAAAGAAGGAACCGGTTTGATTATTACGGCATATGCAAGTGTTGATGATGAATTCAGTCAGTCATTTGAGGGAGCGTAACTGAAGTTGACACATCCAAAACACACTTCGGGAATGACAAAACTGGCACGTACGATTCATAAATACGAAACAAAGGTTATGGTTCAAATTTATATGGCGGGTCGGCAGGCAGTCCCAACGGCTGTTACCGGCAAGAGAATGGTGGCGCCGAGTCCGATCGGTTATTCTCTTCATGATCAGATTCCGGAAGAGATGACAAAAGAAGAAATCAAAAATGCAGTGAAAAAATTTGGTAAAGCGGCAAAAATATTAAAAGATTCTATGATCGACGGCGTGGAAATACTGGCTGCCGGAGGTTATCTGATCAATCAGTTTTTAAGTCCGTATTCCAATAAAAGAGAAGATGAATATGGGGGATCTTTTGAAAACCGGACACGTTTTCTCAGGGAAGTGATCGCCGAGGTGAGAAGGACCTGCGGCCCGCGTTTTCCGATCAGCGTCCGCTTTAGTGCTGATGAATTTACGGAAGGCGGTTATAGTCTGGAGGAAGGAATTCGGATCGCAAAAGTCTGTGAAGAAGCAGGTGTAGATTGCCTGAATGTGAATAATGGAAATCAGGAGTGCCGCTATACGATCATTGAACCGGTAACGTTCAAGCCGGGTTGGAAATCTTATATCACAAAAGCAATCAAAGAGGCTGTCAATATACCGGTTATCTCTACAAATGTGATTAAGAAACCGGAACAGGCAGAACAATTTCTGGCAGAGGGCGTGATGGATTTTGCTGCAGTTGGACGCGGTATGTATGCAGATGCAGAGTGGACAAAGAAAGCATATGAAGGAAGATCAGAAGATATTAAACCGTGCATTGGATGCCTCTATTGCCTCGATCAGACGGCTTTATTCCGTCGCAGCACCTGTGCAGTCAATGGAACAGCAGTGCGTGAAAAGGAATTTCCGCCGGTCAAACAAGACTTAAAAGGAAAGAACATCGTGGTTATTGGCGCAGGACCGTCTGGTATGGAAGCAGCCCTTGTATGTGCGCAGAGAGGAGCTCTTGTAAGCGTCTTTGAAAAGTCTGATCATATCGGCGGTTCTGCAGAACTCGGAACAAGGACACCGGATAAAGAGGCATTGAAAGCATTGGTGACTTATTATGAAATACAGGCTCAAAAACAGAAAATTGATATGAGATTTCAGACAGAGGCAACAATGGAGATGATCAGAGAATGTGATCCGTATGCGATATTCGTCGGAACCGGGGCAAATCCTCTGATCCCGCCGATTGATGGCATAAAGGATACAAAATATATGACTATTCCGGAAGCTCTTGATTATGATTTTAAACCGGAAGGTAAAAAAATCGTTGTCATAGGAGGCGGAATGACAGGCGGCGAAACAGCTGAGCATTTTGCAATGATGGGAAATGATGTTACTTTAGTGGAAATGCAGTCAAAACTGGCTCCAGAGGTAAGTCCGGACAATCTGGTTACTGTGATAAAACATTTGAAAGAATACCATGCGGCAATTCTTGTATCCCATAAACTGACAAAACTTGCAGATGGTCTGGTAACGGTTGAAAATATGGAAAATGGCGAGAAAAAAGAATTGGAAGCTGACTATATTATCATGTCTCTGGGCAATCGGCCAAATCGAACATTATATGAGGAAGTAAAAGAAGAATTTGAGAAAGTATATGCGATCGGGGATGCTTATCAGTGCGGACGCGTTGCGAATGCGGTTCATACCGGATTTGAGCGGGCATATACGCTGGAATAAATGGGGAAAATGAAAGGAGAATAACATGGCAAAAAAGACATTCCGATTACAGATGGAGTCGCATGGAAAGAGGAACTGATCGAACAACAAAAAGCGGCATATCAGATCTGTGCGGAAAAGAATCCGGATAAGATCATTGTACTTGGGGAAGATTGTTCCGTAGAACAGGCACCATTTGACTATCTT
>DVKZ01000015.1 GCA_018715775.1 Candidatus Fimousia stercorigallinarum
GCGGTTGCGCTCGGTGTGCCGGGTTTTCTCATTCCGAGCGTTCTGCGCCTCCACATGGTCAGAATAATGCTCGTAGTAGTACATCCGCTCGATTTCCTCAAAGCTGAAATCCGGCTGCTCCGGGTTCTCCCGGAAGTCATGTGTGGTAAAGCCCCGGTAGCAGTCCCAGTAGATATTTTGTCTGGCCCGCTCTGCGTCAATGTGTTCGCTGTTCTCCACATCAAACCGGCGGTCATTGTGGCGGGGATTGTAGGTGCCATGCTTGCCGGAGCGCCCGTTGTGCCTTGTCAGTTTCAAACAATTTTCCTCCTTCCTGCGAAGATGTTCCGGGGACGGGGAAGGGCGGCGAAGCCGCAAATCCTGCGAAAGTCTGCGTCAGGTAATACCCAGTATAAGTTGACGCAGGCATCAACTTTCCCTGGGCAAGGCGCTTCGCCCTTGACCCGATGGGGCGGCTGCCCTCAACCCGCCAATGGGCTTTGGTCTCGGCTTCCGCCTCGGTCGGTGCTTTTGCAGCTTTGCTGCAAAGGTCGCCACTGGCGACCCGCACCCCTTGACCCCAGCAGTGCGCTGCCGCCCCTGCACCCAGCCACAAAGGGCCTGCCGCCCTCTGTACTCCCGCTCCGGCGAAGCTGGCTTCCACCGCAGAAGCGGTTTCCGCCAGTTTCACCGGCTCCGCATCCACACAGTTACGCCTATCGGCGGGAAGTGGATACGGAATACGCCTGCGGGGATTGCCGGTCAAAACGCCGGGTGCAGACCCGGCATTTTTGCCGTAATCGCCCCGATTTCAGGCGATTTTTTCTTCTGCCGTTACCACCTGAAAGCCATGCTCTCTGGCGTAAGCACTGGCGGCGGCTTTCCGTTCCTCGCTGTAAGGCGGGATGAGCCGGATTGACAGCCGGGACTTGTCCAATATATAGGTTACGCTGCCCTCTGGCGTGCTGCGCTCCAACCGGCACAGCAGCGGATATTTCCGGCTGAACTCCGCCAGCCTGCGCTTCAAACTGGCGTTGAAGGTGTAAATGCTGGCAAGGTTCTCCGCCTCGTTCCAGTTGATGATGGTTTCTTTCTCATATTTAGACAGCTTCGTCATACAAATCCTCCTCATAATCGGTGTTATTTTTCAAAACACGCAGGCTGCGCTTGAGACGGCGGTATTCGTCCATCTCCATGTGCAGATGATGGTAAAAACCTTTATACCAGCTTTCCGACATTTCCGTTTCCATTTTCCGGGCAAGCTCCAACATCCTGCGTTTTGTTTGCGGATCAACTGTCAATCCTGTCAACCATTTCAACCTTGTCACCGTGTTGTGGTAATTAGGACAGGCAAAAGCATACAGCACGTTCTTTTCCTGGATACTCAATCTCATGATTACGCCGTCCTTTCTTTTCTGTTTTCATTCTGATTTCCGCTATTGTCCAGCCAGTCAAAAAAAGCTCGCTTGCTGACCTTAATCAGCCTGCCGCTGCGGACAGCCGGGAATCCCGGTGTGTGTACCAGCTCATAGGCGCTGGCTCTGGAAATACCCATGATATGCTGAATATCCGTAACATCCAAAATCAGGGGCAGAGCGTCATAGTTGTTCCATTTCGTTTTTTCTTTCATATCGGTGTTTCTCCTTTATTTGAATTTCTTTCATATTTCATTTTCCGCATATTTGCCGTTCTACCTGTTCCGTTTCCTTCATGCTGCCCTGCTCGACATACATGAGTCACCGATTTCTCGATGCGCTCGCTCTCCGTTTTCGGAGAGGTCATGGCGGTTTATCTCAGTTCAGACGGTCATTCAGTTGTCAAGGTACATGATGGAATGAAATTACCATCTGATGTCATCATATCGCCTTAATCTTGACAAGACAATAGCTTTAAAGTACTATTGGTGTAACAGATATAACTGAATTATAAAATTACCATAAGATAATGGGAGGGGATAGCATGGAATTTGAATTTGTACGGCACGAACCGCTTTATGACCGCATTATGCTTGTCCTGACGCTGGACAGACAGAAAATGAAGGAGCGCATTTTAATAGGTGAAGAACAGCAAATCCGGTTTCGTTTGCAGAGATATGAAGATGCAGAAGTGCTGTGTGATGTCACACGCCCTTTGGGAACTATGCTGTCGGCTTTTGAGCATGACCCGGATGGGGAATGGAACCGCTTTGGTCTGGCACCTCTGAGAGAAGCCCTTCACTCTAACCGTTGGAAGCAGCCCGGACTGGAACAGACTTCCGGTGATTTTCTTGCAAAAAAATATCTCACCGGCGATCCGGTAAGAATGTTCGCAGCGCTTCGTATCTGGAACGAATATTTGAAGGCAAGAGAACCACGGGATCGGGAAGCTGCCTGCGAGCGTTTCATTGGAAAAATGAATGGCTTTACTGCCTTATTTATGGGAACTTCTCCCCTTGATTTTGACGACGATACAGGAAAGCCAAAACGCCTGAACATTACCACGCATATTTATGGTTCTGTGCCGCAGGAAGATACCCGTCTTGACCTTTGGTATCCGGACAGCAAACGAAAAATGGAATGTGTTGCCGCTTATTCGTCTCTCTATCCGCTGATTATCTATTACCTGAACCGGCTGAACGATTGGGGACTCTATTTCCGAAAATGTAAAATCTGTGGGAAAGTATTCCTTGCCAAAAGCCAGCGGTATGAGCTTTGCAGCGATAAATGCCGCAAAAAACAGTCCCTTCAGAACAAACGTGAATTTGATGAACGAGCCAGAAAAAACAATTATGACCTGTGTTATAAGAACGAATGCCAGAACTGGCGGAACAAAATCAATAAGGCAAAGAAAACACCCGGATTTCCTGCTGACCGCCTGGAAGAAATGCAGGCTGCTTTTGAAGCCTTCAAAAAAGAAGCCTTGCAGCGGAAACAGGCTGTGAAAAAGAAAGAAGCCAGCCCGAATGAGTTTTCGGACTGGCTGCTCCAGCAGAGTAATATTATTGTGGAACTGGCTGAATGGGAAAGCTGAGCATTCAGCAGTAAATCATTTCGGATCGAATGATTTCTTCTGCCCGGCTGCGGATGCTGTTCATGGCTCTGACCCATTCCATTTGATTTTGGGCTTTCAATTCCTCAGTGATGTCTTCCGCAGCTTTCATCTGGTCGATGATACAATCCAGCCGTTTCTGTGCCTGTTCGTTTAAGCCAGCAAGGTATGTCCAAAGTTTACCGGACAAAACCAGGTCATTGTACTGGGCTGGATGGTACAGCTCCAGATAGGCTTTGTGCATCCGCCCCCAAACCCCGATTGGACGGTTTTCTTCCGGCAACTGCAAGTCGGGGATGTAATAGTCACCGACCAACGTATAGCGGATGCCGTTTTGAGAGATTTCCTTCGGCAATTGTTCCATAAGCGACCTCCTGCATTCGACTTTTCTTCGAATCCAGCTAATCATGTTCAATTCAAGACAGCTGAACTCTTCAGCAACAAACGTGATACATCTTTATTAATCCTTTGAGAAATCAAACTGGTTTAATTCTAAAACATTATTAAACATAAGTTTAGCTAAGAATTCTGTTCTCTTTTGCGGATCAAAACTTTTGCTTTTATACTGTTTTGCAACACCTCGACAAGAAAAAAATGCAGATTTTTCATATACATCCCATTTTTCACTTAACGGTTTCTTGCCAAGATTTCCGTTTAATTTCTCTTCTAGAGGAATTAAATTGCCTATCTGAGAATTTTTTATATCTTCAGCATCCGGAAGCATATGCTCTATAGAAAACTCAGAAACTACATTTCTTTGAGAGGCAAACTTTTCAATCACTTCAAGAACCACTTGAACACGTTTTTTGTTCTTTTCTCCGGTATAAAGCCCAAAATGTTTAGACCAACCAATATTTTTAAAAGCATTTAAAAACCATTCATAGCCCGGTAATTTTCCTTTTAGGTCAGCGGCAAATTCCTGTAATACCTTATCAGAATAGTTTTCTTCAAGGATTCTTGAATACTTAAACACCACATCTTCTAATTTATTGGATTTTTCTTCTCCAATAATTGTATAACACACAAAAAAATTATAAATATATTTTAGAGTAAGCTCATATTTCTCTATATCAAGAATTTCCTTTTCTTTTTGATGCATTAAGCTAAGTAGAATCGGTCTAAATTGTTCAAATCTTTTCACTCTAAAAAAGTCAAAAATCTCAAATTCGATGGAACTACAATTTCCTTCCTTTCCATTAATTGGGCGTATTAGCTTTTCATAGTATTCTGATTTTAACTTAATATCATTGTACAAATCCGCAACTTGTTTTCCACGACTGTTTTTTTGGATGGCTTGATATGGTGAATTATATTTATCCCGTATGTCTCCATAACGATGAATCGCATAGTGTCGTACAAACTTATCAATGGATGACCCAAGGACTCTTTCCATATCCTCCCATTTCGTTTTCGCCTCGTCACGTAATTCAACAGGTTGAATATATCGCATAATATAATTTTTCAACAACTCATGCGATGTCAGTTCCTGTCCTCTAGCATTTAATATCTCAAAAATAGTGTACGAATCTTCCTCGGATGATGATTCTATTTTAACAGCCGTCATATCTAAAAGTGTTGCTCGTATGTCCCTAAGCCTCTCTTGAATATCTTTTGCTGCTTCTAAATCTTCCTTAATAGAAAAGTAAAAAAACTTTACAGCATCACCAATATTCTTATCTCTTGATTTAGACAGAATATGTGTGTCAACAAAAGCAGTAATTGACATTTTAGGGTCTTTGATATTAATCATGCCATTAATAATATGACTAATTGACGTATGAAATTCCGAGTTAAGAATAACCATATCTTGATTTCGATTATCCTTTGACTGAAGATACGAAATTGTTCCCAAAAAATCATCCATCATATCGTTTTCATGAAAGTGTTTCATAATTGCAACCAGAAACAATGTAATGGTTGTTATTCTTTGCTGACCATCAATAATCGTATAATAAGATAGTCCATCCTTTTTGGAACCCTTTTTCAAAACGATACTTCCAATAAAATGAGGCTTCTCTTCTGTTATTGAAAACAATACATCTTCAAAAAGATCTTGCCAACTGGATTTTTTCCAAACATATCTACGCTGGTTTCGAGGAATATCAAAAACAGCTTTATTTAGAATGTCACTAATAGGATAATCTTTAGCTTCAAAAGACATTCTTCTCCTTCTTTCTATCTGTAAATTTCGAAAAAGTAAGTATGCTTACCGTGATAATCATTTGCTTTTATATTAATTATACAGAAAAACAACAAATTTGTATAGAAAAATACAAATACCAACGGCAGTTTACATCATTCCATAATACTTCAAAGCTTCCGTAATCGCCACTTCCTTCTCCGGCGGGCATTTCGGCTGTCTGGAATTTTCGGACTTTGGCTTGTTGTAGTTCTCACGTTCGATAATTCCATATTTTTGTTTAATCTGAGCAATATAAAGGTGACTGACCTTCAATCCAGTATGCTCCAGCACATACGCCTTAATTTCCTCATAGGTAGCCTTGCTCTCCGCAGCGGTCAAATCCAGTTCATCCATCTTCACCTCAACCTCAATATGCTGCCTAGTATTGAGTTTGGACAATAATACTACCGTCTCCACATGCACACTGTGCCCAAATTGGTCCACAACGCTCACCTTATCCACCTGATATCCCTTCTCCCCAAGGATCTTCACGTCCCGCGCAAGCGTTGCCGGATCACAGCTGACATAGACAACTCGTTTCGGCGCCATTGCAACAATGGTATCCAAAAGCGTTCCATCACAGCCCTTTCTCGGAGGGTCGACCACGATCACATCCGCATATATGCCATGTTTTTCATATTCCCTCGGCAAAACTTCCTCAGCCTTGCCAACCAAAAACTCCACATTATCCAAATGATTGATCTTCGCATTCTGCCCTGCGTCTTCAATCGCCTGTGGCACGATTTCCACTCCATAAACCTTTTTCGCTTTCTGCGCCAGAAAAAGAGAGATCGTTCCAATTCCGCAATACAGATCCCATACCGTTTCTTCTCCGCTCAAATCCGCATATTCCAGTGCTTTTCCATATAACACTTCCGTCTGCTTCGGATTCACCTGATAGAAGGAAAGCGGACTGATCTGATATTGAACATTGCCGATATAGTCGGTAATATATGTCTGTCCCCATACAGGAACGATCTTATCCCCGAGGATGCGGTTCGTTCTCTCCCGGTTAATGTTCAACGTAATGCTCGTCATGCCGTCAATCTTTGTCAGTTCTTCCACGAGTTCCTCGATCTTTACCATTTTCTTTTTGTTCGCATTAATGATCAGGCAGACCATGATTTCACCGGTGCGAAAGCCTACCCGCGTCAGAATATGGCGCAAAACTCCCTTTCCGGTTTTTTCATCATAAGCGGAGATATGATTTCTGCGACAGTAACCAAGCACCGTTTCTAAAATCTGTTCATTTACTTCCGCCTGAATATAGCAATGGGTATTTTCGATGATGGAATGCGTTCTTCCGGCATAAAATCCGGTGATCAACCGGCCGTTTTTATCGGTTCCCACCGGGAACTGTGCCTTATTGCGATAATAATACGGATATTCCATGCCATAGATCGGTTCCATCTTCTGCTCAATATTTTCCAGACCGCCGATGCGCTCCAGGCAGTTTTTTACCTTTTGAAATTTCCACTCCAGCTGTTTTTCATAGGATAAATGCTGGATCGCGCATCCGCCGCATTTATCCGCGACCGGACAGACCGGCTTCACCCTGTCTTTTCCCGGTTCCAGGATTTTTTCAATACGGGCATAGCCGTAATGTTTTTTCACTTTTATGATCTTTGCTTCCACCAAGTCGCCGATCACAGCTCCCTTTACAAAAAGAGTGAAGCCGTCCACACGGCCGACTCCCTCTCCATTTGTTCCGATATCTTCAATTTTTATCGTTACGATCTGATTTTTTACAAAATCCATAATAAAAAACTCCGTTCTATTTTGAAGTCGGGCGGATATTGCTCTCAAATAATCTCTGATAGCCGATCCATTCGCTTCCCTCTACTTTTGGTTCCTGCTTCAATGCTTCCCGAAATGTTTGAAGTTTTGCATCTGTATTGTCCGCCATGGAAAGCGCCATTGCCTCGATCAGTGCCGGTTTTTTCGGTGAACCGAACTCTAATTCCCCATGGTGGGACAGAATACAATGTTTGACTTCATTTGCAAGTTTTTTCGGAAATCCCGGTATCGTTTCAATCAATTTATCCAACTTGATCACACCCATAACGATATGTCCGACCAGCTGTCCTTCGTCGGTATAGTCGTTTTGCGGAAATGCCGACAATTCCTCTACTTTGCCGATATCGTGGAACAGGGCGCACATCACGAGCAGATCGCGGTTTAATTCCGGATATTGGATGCAGTAATACTCACACAATTTCGCTACGGAAACGGTATGTTCCAATAAGCCACCCATAAATCCATGATGCACAGACTTTGCCGCGGAATGCTGGCTGAATTCTTTCATAAATTCTTTATCTTCGATAAATACTTTTTCTGCGAGTTTCGCCAAATACGGATTTTTCGTTCTACGGATCATCTCTACCAGTTCTTTTTGCATGGCTTTAACGTCCTTATCCGTACACGGCATATAATCTGCCGGGATATACTCTCCTTCCTGCGCCTTTCGCACACGGCGGATATTGAGCTGATTAGCTCCCTGAAAGACAGTAATCTGCCCTTCTACACGAATATAATCCATGCTTTCAAAATATCCGATTGCATTATTTAACTCCCAGATCTTTGCATCCACCGTTCCGCTTTTATCCTGTAATAAAAGAGAATAATATGTTTTCCCCATTTTTGTCTTTAATATCTGTTTTGTTTTGCAAAGATAGACATCCGAAATGATGTCTCCTTCTCTCATTTCTGAAATCAGTTTCATATTTTTTAATCTCCCATTTTTTTCTTTTTCATTATCAATCTATCCGGCTTATGCCTGTTCATAAATAGAAACAGATGTTTCGTACATACGACGCAAGGTTTCTGCTGTCACCGGATATGGTGTACTTGCCAGCCGCTTCTGATCGGCGGACAGTTCCGATACGTAACGCTCTATGTCTGCTTTCGCTACACGGACCTCTCCTAATATTTCTTTTAAAAATGCAGACATTTCCTGCAGATCCCGAAATCCGAGTTTCGAAGTGATCTGCCCGAGTAATTTCTCATTTTTACTTTCTCTCATATATGCAGTTAAAAATACCGCTGCTGCTCTTCCGTGTGAAATTCCCTGTTCGTAAGTCAGATAGTAGCTCATTCCATGGGGAAGCGATGTGCCTGTATGAGAAATCGTCATACCTGCGATCGTAGACGCTTCCATGAGAAGTTCGTATTCTTCCTCCGCCGGCTGTCCTCTGCGCAGTGCCTCTTTGGCTTTTCCCCAGAGTTCCATTCCATACTCACTTAACATCTGATTATAGCGGTCGGATTTTACATTTATGCGCCCTTCCACAAGATGTGCCAGCGCATCTACGGCCGTACTGATCAAAATACGCTGATCGGTATAGGCCAGATATTTTGCATCCACCAGAGCGATGTCCGGAAAGATACGATGGCTGATGGACTTTTTCGTTTTCCATTTATGTACGGTCAAAATCGCATATGGGGTAACCTCCGAGCCGGTTCCTGCCGTCGTCGGTACAGCTGCCACCGGCACCCACGGCAGTTCTTCTGCTTCATAAAAGGCGGTCCCATCTTTTTCCGGATTTTTTATTAATAAAGCGATTGCTTTGGATGCATCTAACGGTGAACCGCCGCCGACGCCGATCACCATATCACAGCCCTTTTCCAGCGCATATGCAGCCGCTTTTTCACATGTTTCGACCGATGGATTTTCTTCTATCTCATCAAAAATATAATATTTCATATTTAATTCGGTTAAACTGTCTTCCACGTCTTTTAAGGAGCCATTGACTTTTGAAGAATGTCTCCCTGTGACGATCAACGGACAGATTCCCAATTTTGCAAATTCGTGTTTATTCTTTTTTACGCTGTTTGTTTCAGCGAAAACTTTTGTTGGCATATAAAAATTCATAAGTTTCCCCTTTCCATCTCTTTCGATTATGCCATAACTAACTGGTAAAATCCAGCATATTGAAAAAGTTTATTTGAGTTCACATCCCTAATATGCTACAATTCATTCATATGAAAGGATGAGAGACATGAATGAAAAAGCATTAAGAATTCTAGAATATGATAAAATTATCCGGCAATTATCGGCTCATGCCTCTTCGGAGATGGGGAAACAATTATGCCGGGATCTCCAGCCTATGACAAATCTCATGGAAATTGAAACTGCTCAGGAACAGACAAAAGATGCACTGACCAGAGTATATCAATATGGCAGCCTGTCATTTGCCGGCTTGACAAATATTACCGCCTCTTTGAAACGCCTGGAAATCCAGGCTTCTTTAAGCGCAAAGGAATTACTGGATATTGCCCGCATTTTAGAGATCACAAATAATGCCAGACAATACAGTGACAGAGACGGCGATGACCAGGGATATGATTCTCTGGACGGTATGTTTCTCGAGCTGGTTCCGATGACGCCCCTGCTTCTTGATATCCGGCGCTGCATTCTTGCAGAAGATGAGATCAGTGATGACGCATCTGCAGCTTTAAAACAGGTGCGCCGGACAATCCGCCAGACAAATCAGAAGGTTCACCAGCAGCTGGCTTCGATCGTCAACTCCTCTTCAAATAAATCTATGCTGCAGGACAGCCTGATTACGATGAGAAACGGCCGTTACTGTATTCCGGTGAAAGCCGAGTACCGCAGTAGCTTTCCGGGTATGATCCACGATCAATCTGCAACCGGAAGTACCTTGTTTATCGAACCGATGTCCGTAGTCCAGCTTAACAATACACTGAAAGAGTTGGAAATCCAGGAACAGGCAGAGATTGAACGGGTACTGGCAGCATTGAGTGAGCAAGTCGCGGCTGTGGCAGAGGACATTGCCTATAATGTAAAAATCCTTGCAAAACTGGACTTTATTTTTGCGAAGGCAAAGTTTGCAAAGTCCTATGATGGAAGCGAACCGGAATTTAACACCGATGGGATTATCAATATCAAACAGGGCCGCCACCCTCTTTTAGATAAGAAAAAAGTCGTTCCGATCAATGTCAGTCTTGGGGATACGTTTGATATGCTTATTATTACCGGACCAAACACCGGTGGTAAGACCGTGTCTTTAAAAACTGTCGGCCTCTTCTCTCTGATGGGACAATCCGGCCTGCATATCCCTGCGTTTCAAGGTTCGAAACTGACTGTATTTGATAATGTTTATGCAGATATCGGAGACGAGCAGAGCATTGAACAGAATCTAAGTACGTTCTCCTCCCATATGACAAATATCATTTCAATCTTGAATGAGGCGACCGATCAATCACTCGTACTCCTGGATGAACTTTGTGGCGGTACCGACCCGGTCGAAGGTGCGGCACTGGCCATTTCCATCCTGACAAATCTTCTTAACCGCGGAATCCATACGATGGCAACCACTCATTACAGCGAGTTAAAGATGTTCGCCCTTTCTACAGAGGGAATTGAGAATGCCTGCTGTGAGTTTGATGTTGAGACGTTAAGTCCGACTTTCCATCTCCTCGTCGGCATTCCCGGAAAAAGTAATGCTTTTGCTATTTCCAGAAAACTGGGGCTGGATCCGATGATCATTGAACAGGCCAATGCACAGATTGACGATTCGGTACAGGATTTTGAAACTCTTCTGGCGGATCTGGAAAAAAGCAGACGTCAGATTGAAGAAGAGCAGGAGCAGATTTACAATTATAAAAAGGAAATCGAAGATCTGCAAAACAGCCTCAAACAAAAGCAGGATGATATCAAGGAAAAACGGGCAAAAATTCTTCAGGAAGCCCGGGAAGAAGCTTATCATATCATTTCGGAAGCGAAAGATGTTGCCGATGAGGCGATCAAAAAATATAACAGCTGGGGAAAACATCCGGAACAGAAAAATACAAAGCGGATGGAACATAAACGAAGCGACTTACGCGGTCATATGAAAAAACTGGAAAAGAGCATGTCCTATCAGGGCAAAAAAGCAAACCGCCAGCATTCCAAAGACGATTTCTCCATTGGCGATTCCGTCTTTGTATCGAGTCTGAATCTGAATGGCGAGGTCGTAACCCTTCCAAATGCCAAAGGCGATCTATATGTCCAGATGGGAATGATGCGTTCACTCGTCAATATCAAAGACTTGGAAATTTTAAAAAGTGCAAAAGAGATCAAAAAAGAGGAACAGCGTGAAAATTCAAAGGCTCGAAATAAAGGCCGTACCAGCATGAACAAAGCGGCTACGATCTCACCGGAGATCAACCTTCTCGGCCTGACAGTTTCTGAAGCGATCGCCGAACTGGATAAATATCTTGATGATGCTTATCTGTCGAATCTGAATCAAGTACGCGTGATTCACGGAAAAGGAACCGGTGCACTTCGAAAAGGCATTCACCAGTATCTGCGTAAAGTAAGCTATGTCACAAGCTTTAAACTCGCTGAATTCGGGGAAGGCGATATGGGCGTAACGCTCGTTAACTTTAAATAAAAAACGACAAAAAAGAGCAGAATGCAGTTTCGGATCAAAATCGATTCGGACTGCTTCTGCTCGTTTTTTTCTATCAATTTTTATAAAATATCGATATATTCTCCCGCAAGGGCTTTATTCATGCTGCGCACCGCACAGAATTTACCGCACATACTGCATGTATCGCTGTGATCATCTTCCGGCAACCGGTCATCACGGATACGTTTGGCTGTTTCCGGATCTAATGCACACGCAAACTGGGCATCCCAGTCAAGCGCACGTCTTGCATCCGCCATCTTATCATCAATATCTCTTGCTCCCGGAATTCCTTTTGCGATATCAGCCGCATGCGCTGCAATCTTCGATGCGATGATTCCCTGTTTTACATCTTCTACATTCGGCAGAGCCAGATGTTCTGCCGGTGTTACATAGCAGAGGAATGCTGCTCCACTCATCGCCGCTACAGCTCCGCCGATCGCTGCTGTAATATGATCATATCCAGGCGCAATATCAGTTACCAGAGGTCCTAATACATAGAATGGAGCACCCATGCAGATTGTCTGCTGAACTTTCATATTTGCTGCCACCTGATCGAGCGGCACATGCCCCGGACCTTCTACCATAACCTGTACATTATGATCCCATGCTCGTTTTGTTAATTCGCCAAGACGGACCAATTCTTCGATCTGACATACGTCTGTTGCATCAGCCAGACATCCCGGGCGACAGGCATCTCCAAGAGAGATCGTCACATCATATTCTTCACAGATATCGAGAATCTCATCAAAGTATTCATAGAATGGATTTTCTTCCCCGGTCATGCTCATCCATGCAAAAACAAGGCTTCCGCCGCGGCTTACGATGTTCATTTTTCTCTTATGTTTCCGTATCTGTTCGATCGTCTTTCTCGTAATTCCACAATGTAATGTGACAAAATCCACGCCATCTTCTGCATGCAGGCGGATCACGTCGATAAAATCTTTCGCAGTTAACGTTGCCAGATCTCTCTGATAATGGATCACGCTGTCATAAACCGGAACCGTCCCGATCATAACCGGACATTCACTCGTTAATTTCCGGCGGAACGGCTGTGTATTGCCGTGGCTGGACAAATCCATGATCGCTTCCGCACCAAGATTCACGGCACTCATTACTTTCTGCATCTCAATATCATAATCTTTACAGTCTCTGGAAACTCCAAGATTAACATTGATCTTCGTGCGGAGCATGCTTCCCACTCCTTCTGCGTCCAGACACTTGTGATTTTTGTTTGCACAAATCGCTACTTTTCCTTCTGAAACGAGTTTCATCAGATCTTCTACCGGCATATGCTCTTTTTTTGCAACCGTTTCCATCTGTGGTGTTACAATTCCCTTTCTCGCTGCGTCCATCTGTGTCGTATACGTTTTGCTCATCATTTTTCCTCCTAGTACTTAAGCCTCAACGAAAGGATGTCTTAATATAAGGTAAATAAAAAACGAATATACCAAACTATGATATATTCGTCTATGATCACGTTATATCCCTACGTTGGCATTATCCAAATCAGGTTACGGGTCGAAACGATCCAGTTTCCTCTCAGCCGGTTCTTACCAGCTCCCCTTCTTTACTTCTTTATTATACTATTCTTGAAACAAATTGCAATGCATGAATGATATTTTTATCCAATAGATAGAAAAAACCCCCAGAAACCGCTCAACCAAAGCATTCCTGGGGACTTTTTCAAATATAAAACACTAATATATAGGATTTATCGTATAAAATTATGCTGTTTTTAAGCCATTTTTTGAATGTATAATTTGATATTTTATCCTTGTTTTTATTGTCTGTTTTATTTATTAGTACCTTTTTAGTACCTTACAGGACTGCTCCCATTTGAAGCAGTTCTTCATCGGTAAGGTCAGCAAACCAGTCAGTATGCCGGGAATAATCTTTTCTGTTTCTGGTATATCTGACAGGTTGAAAAATGTTCTCGTCTTCACCAATCTGTTTAATCGTGCGATTGTTCCGAAGCTTGCGCATGGATTTATCTTGTCTTTGTCTCGCTTTTTCAGCAGTCAGGCCGTGCTTTTTCCCGCATTCCGACATAGTCATCCTTCTCTTATATCTATCCTCGATGATCTGAAAATCAGTACTGTCTTCTATTGCATCCTTGACAGCGTCCCACAGGCTCACAGTCAGCCGTTCACGGTCAATAGCATCCTCTGTGTTTTCAATATTGCTCGATATGTCTCCAACAGTTAAATCTTCGCCTACAGGGCTTTCAAGGGAACATGGAGCCGAAATACGCATGGTGCGCCGGATGGATTCTAGCTGCTTCTGCGTGCAATCCATCCAGTAGCAATACTCTCTATCTGTCGGCTCCCGGTTATATTGTGACAGATAAGCACCTGTTACCTTTTGGTACCGATAAATCTTTTCCTGCGTATGTACAGGAAGCGCAATGATTCTTCCCGTACTCTCTAAATACCGTTTGATATTTTGCCTGATCCAGTAAGGCGCATATGTCATGAATAAGGCTCCCTTATCGGGGTCATAATGCTCTACAGCCTCTACCAGCCCAATATATGCTTGTTGCATTAAATCGTCAATGTCTGTCATGCGGTCAATATTTCGATACCTCTTAACTATCTTATAAAGCAATCCTTTATTTTGTACATAAAGTCGCTCCATGTTACTTTTTATATCTTTGCCTTCCTTGATTAGCTTTACTAGCGTTTCGTTATCCATCAAGCCCATCACTGCCCCTCTTCGAATCCTTTTTCAATCCGGCAAAAATCTGATTCATTCACTTAATAACTGTACATGGTCTATCGAAATATGGATGGATCTGACGGCTCTGATCCGTCAAGTTTTTCCATCATACGGCCACGCATATCCCGGGCTGTCTGAATAGCCAAGCGAATTCTTTCTGAAACCGTTTTATAAAACTCTTCCGTAGTCGAACCGTCATCAAACTCAATCCCGGCAGGAAGTGGAACCTTTTCTCCCAAAGTATGTTTTAACAAATTTTCCCCGTAATATGCTACGCTGCTTTTGTCTCCACCGCTCAGCACATAAGCAATATGATCAGATTGCTTGTTGATAAATTCAAGAATCTCATCGTCATCTTTCCGACGCCGCCTCTGTTCTTTTCCAATTTGTTCCGCCAAATCCGAAATCAATTTCGCAACAGAGTACGGTATAGTATGCTGCACCCCATTAATGGTTATTGCACAAAGCTCTGCATTAGCAACTGCAATATCATATTTTTCATTCCCTATTTTTATACGCTCCAACGTCTTCATGCCATACCTCCTCAAAATAAATCCATATTCTGCTGTATCAGCTTCTGGCGTTCTGCTCGGTTCTTGACAGCCATGATCTGCTCTTTTGTCAATCGCTGTTCATTTTTTACACCAACAATTGCATCTTTCACGCCATCTTGAATTTCTTTCTTACTTTCTGCGATTGCTTCGGTGACACCTTCCCGGATCATTTTCTTGATTTCTTCTCTATCAGTATCTAACAGCATTCTCTCTCCTCCTTTACTCTACTACTAAATTGACTGCTTTGCTTCCTTTTTCCGTTGATTCAATCTGATACCTAACTCTTTGACCGACTTCTAAAACGCGAAAACCATTCATTAGAATGTTGCTTTGGTGAATGAACGCCTCCCGTCCATCATCACCAGCTACAAAGCCATATCCTTTTACGGCATCAAACCATTTCACTGTTCCTTTCTGCATCACTACACTGCTCCTTCCTTTCATTTTTATATCAAATAAAAAAGGCATAGGAATATTCCCAACGATATTTCATCGCTGAATTGTTCCCACGCCCATACAAGCTTACAATTCATATATACAAATTGCGGTACTTTATTATATATGTTATAGAATAATTATATCATTTATTCATTGTTTTGTAAATTCTAAGAATGGAGTTTTATTTGAATCCGATACATTTCAAGGTGGCAAAGATGATGCCAGGGACAAATGCTCCGCCGATGCATCCGCGCTGCCGATGCAGTATCAGTGCCTACGAAGATAGTGAAGACTATGAGGCATGGCTGGATTTCCTGGATAAAGGCGGCACTACAGAAGAGTGGAATAAGCTGAAAAAGAATCCCGTAAGCATGTCTGCAACAGATGCATCCATTAAATGGCCAAAGCGAAGGAAAAGCATTTCAAAAGAGCAATACAGAAAACTGTCTTCTTATGCGAGAGAATCAGGTATTGTTTTGGAAGGATTTAAGCGGTTTGACGGTGATATAAATATAATCAAGCAAGCTATTGATGATGCAAATGAAATAGCAGAGAGGTTCCCGAAGATTAAGAATGGAAGGAAGAAGCTGACAATTTCATTAGATGAATATATGGATCCGAATGATTTTGCTATTACAAATGGACACATTATTCGAATCAATGCAGATGCTTTTCGTGATATAGAAGTACTACGGGCAGAATATGAAAAGCTGGAAAAAGAGAGCTGGTTCGTAAAGGGTACTGATTATCGTTCAATCATAAAGCATGAGACAGGTCATGTTGTAGCGAATCTATATGGGATAGATGGGCTTGAGATAGCAAAGAAAATTACAGGAATCAACTCAATTACAGAATTGATGATGTATTTAGAAAATAATCTATCCTTATATGCAAGTGAATATGAAGATGGATCTGAAATTATATCAGAAGTGTTTGCAAATGTTTTTGGAACAGATGATCCTTCAGAATTTTCATTGAGATTCATGGATGAGTGTGATAAGATAAAAGAAAAAGGGATGTGATTCTATGATAACAGCAAATCAAGAGCCATTGTTTTGGAGAAGTAATAAAGAATGGTATCGAATCAATAGAGAAAAAGATTGCTTTGAACTTACGGACAAAGCCCCAGAACGAGCAAGAAAAAGTTTTGAGATGTATAAAGAAATGCAGAAAAAACATTAATACCACCAGTCAGGAATGGCCGGTGGTATTTTTATACCCATTTTTAAGAAAGGAAGGTACCAATATGGATAAGAGAGCAATGGAATTAAAGGATACGATAGGAATGATGAACAGCGAGGACTACAAAGAGCGGTTCAGAGCTGAATACTGTCAGACAGTGATCCGCTATGGAAAGCTGAAAAATATGTTGGACAGATGGGATGAAGGAACGCTCAATTTTGTGCCGACATGTCCGAGGAGCACATATAATATGCAGGTTAAGGCAATGACTGATTATATTGCGGTGCTCGAGGCAAGGGCTGTTATGGAAGGCATTGATTTGAGTGATTGATAGGCGGTGATCCAATAATCTCCCACCGGCGGG
>DVKZ01000115.1 GCA_018715775.1 Candidatus Fimousia stercorigallinarum
GGATTTTCCCTTTTCCCCGATGCATATGACAAATCCTCATTTGACAAAACTCCATTCCATCAGTGGAACATTCTACACAATAATCATCGTCTCTTCTGCTAAAACGATACCACATTGATTTCACAGAAGAATCAATCACCGTCGTTGCCCAATCAGAATATCCCTGATCAGTAACTACACTTCCAAGATGCTGATAATCTTTATTTTCATACTCTACAGACGCTTTCAGCCAGTTTTCACTATCCAGATACATCACAATTCCACATTGATCAAATCTGTGGCAGCTCTCCTGAAAATCTGTTTTCACGATAAAACTAAAATATTCTTCCTCTGTTTCCATTTGAAATACCGGTGCATTATCATTCCGGAAATGATAGTACGTTCTCTGCCAAAGATCCGTATATGGCTTTGTGATAACTTCAATGACATCATCTTTTATATTATAACTTTTAGGTTCCCGTAACCATTCAAATTTTGTCAGATCAATTTTATCCATCTTTTTTCACTCCTTTTATCATTCTACATACGGTTCCCTACAATTTGCCATGCATTTTCTTCCAGTAAAAAATATACGAAATCCCTCCCGGTATCCCGATCCAAAGCAATATAATAATGAGGGTTACCTGCTCAAGAGAATCGATCGTCAGCGAACATGCAGTATATAATAATGCCAACGGAATCGAAATATAGCCCAAAACTCTATGTGCCAGATTCCAGGTATCCTGATCTCTTACCGTCCATGGAAGTCTTAAACCAGTATGTCTTGTAAATGGCAGCTTTGGTGAAACGATTCCCATAAAAATCATAATGCACACTACGATAGCGATCGCCGTTATTTTTTCTTCCTGCTCGGAAAATTGAAGAATCCCTAATTCCATGAATACTGCCAGGACGATCGCTGCTATCAGGATTCCTATGTTAAATATCGTGGTAATGCGAAGAACTCTTAATCTCATATCCTTTGTTGTTATGCTGGTCATCAATGGAAGATTGCGATACAAGACCAACGCTGCTACCAAAATGCATCCTGTAGATAATAAAATAGAAGCCAGAGGATGATTTACACAAAGCGCAGCCAGCATTGATGCAAAAGACAGCAGCAAAATAATCCCTCTTTTCTCGTCCACTTTTTTTGTCAGAATCTCTCGTCTATTTTGTTCCTCCAATCGTTCCTTTACCCGAATAAGTTCTTCCGCCACTTCATCCATATTCCCCTGCACACTCTCAATCCCAAGAAGTTCATTCACTGATACATCCAATACTTCTGCCATACGGATCAATACTTCCGCATCCGGAACGGATTTTCCGGTTTCCCATTTTGATACAGTCTGACGAACAACATGAAGTTTTTTGGCCATTTCTTCCTGAGTAAGCCCTTTTTTTCTGCGGTATTTCTTAATATTATCGTTGATCATATCTGCTTCTTCCTTTCAAAACTTTTTCCTCCGAAGGTACTTTCAGTATACTCACAAAAGGAAGCATTTTACAAGCAACAATAATTAACCTTAGAAAAAAGAGAGACATCTCTCTCAAAATCGAAAAAAATGCCTCTTCCATTTCTACTTTATCTTTTGTTTATGCCTGTTCCAATGCCTGTTCTAAGTCAGCAATAATGTCTTCTGCATTTTCGATGCCGATGCTGAAACGAATCAGATCCGGCTGTACTCCGGCTTCGATCAATTCCTGATCGTTCATCTGACGGTGTGTATGGCTTGCAGGATGAAGCACACAGCTTCTTGCATCTGCAACATGTGTTACGATCGCGATCAATTTGAGGCTGTCCATCACACGTATACAAGCTTCTTTTCCACCTTTGATACCAAATGTAATAACTCCGCAGGTTCCGTTTGGCATATATTTCTGTGCCAATGCATAATTTTCATCTGTTTCCAGTTCCGGTGTATGAACCCAGGCAACTTTTTCGTGATTTTGAAGATATTTTGCTACAATGCGTGCATTTTCACAATGCTGTCTCATTCTTAAGTGTAAAGTTTCCAGCCCAAGATTTAATAAAAACGCATTTTGTGGAGACTGGATAGACCCGAGGTCTCTCATTAACTGAGCTGTAGCCTTTGTGATAAAAGCTCCTTTACCGAATTTTTTCGTATAAACAATTCCATGATAGGTTTCATCCGGCTGTGTCAGACTTGCAAATTTATCACCATATGCTTCCCAGTCGAAGTTCCCGCTGTCTACGATCGCGCCGCCAACGCAGGTAGCATGGCCATCCATATATTTTGTTGTGGAATGCGTAACGATATCTGCTCCCCATTCAAATGGACGGCAGTTGATCGGCGTCGGGAATGTATTGTCTACAATAAACGGAACGCCATGTGCATGCGCTGCTTTTGCAAATTTTTCAAAGTCCAATACAACCAGGGACGGATTGGAAATACTTTCACCAAATACGGCTTTTGTATTATCCTGGAATGCTGCTTCTAATTCTTCTTCACTGCAATTTGGATCTACAAATGTAGCATCGACGCCCATCTTTTTAATTGTATGTGCATATAAATTATAAGTTCCGCCATAAATCGCACTGGTACATACGATATGATCTCCGGCTTCACAAATATTCATGATCGCATAAAAGTTTGCTGCCTGGCCGGATGATGTGAGCATTGCTGCCACGCCTCCTTCCAGATCACAGATCTTTGCTGCAACTGCATCGTTTGTCGGATTTTGTAATCTCGTATAAAAATATCCGCTTTCTTCCAGATCAAATAATTTTCCCATATGGTCGCTGGAATCATATTTAAATGTTGTGCTCTGATAGATCGGAAGAACCCTTGCTTCTCCATTCTTTGGCTGGTATCCGGACTGGATACATTTTGTCTCAATTTTATAATTACTCATCATTTGCCTCCTCAATTAATCGGAATTTTGTAATATAAAAATATTACCATATTTTTATATGAAAGTATAGCGTGAAAAAGTTTCATTTTTTTACGGATTATTATCTATCGAATTAATGTCAGGATATTTTCTTCATCCGGATGAAAAAGGATCTCAGAATATTCTTCTGTATTCACAACCACAATTGGTGTTATCACAGAAAATCCATGATTTTTTACCTCTTTCCAGTCAAACTGTGCGATCCGTTCTCCCTCCTCAACATGCTGTCCCGGTTCGACTAGAACATTAAAATATTTACCGCCAAGCCGGACCGTATTAATTCCAATATGAATAAGCAACTCCACACCAGTTTCCGATATAAGACCAATTGCATGCTTTGTATCAAACACCGCAGAAATTGTCCCGGTTATCGGTGCATAGACATTTCCTTCTTCCGGGATTACTGCAAACCCATTTCCAAGCATACCGGCAGAAAATACATTGTCGTTTACTTCCTCCAATGGTATGATCTTCCCTTTTACCGGCGCCTTTACATAATCTTTTCCGGCATGTACACCGTCAGCCAAACCGTCTACTTCTACCAGTTCAATATCATCATCCAGGTCACTTTGAAGATATTGCTCTAAATCTGTTTTGATGATGGTGACATTTGGGCCATAGATAATCTGAATACTGTTTCCCTGGCGCAGAATGCCACTGGATCCGCTCTTACGAATCATCTTTTCACTCACAAGCTCCGGATTCCTCAGGCTGCATCGCAGCCGCGTTGCACAACAGTCCAGATCATAGAAATTATCTTTTCCGCCTAAAGCTCTTGAGATCATCACAGTCAATTCCAGATCATGGATGCGGCCGTATTGCATTTTTCCTTTTCGTTTCCGCATATCTTTTTTCGTATAAAGCCGTGTGACTTCCCCTGATCCCTCGCGCCCCGGTGTTTTTAGATCAAAATGAAGAATTAAAAAGCGAAAAACTCCGTAATAGACAAAGAAATAGATAATTCCTACAACCACGATCAAAATCCAATTCGTCTTATCATTTCCCTGCAAAACACCAAAAATGATCAAATCGATCAATCCGCCGGAGAATGTCAGGCCAACAGCAATATTCAACATGTGTGCGATCATATAAGCCGCTCCTGCCAAAAATACCTGTATGACAAAAAGAATTGGGGCAGCAAATAAGAATGAAAATTCAATGGGTTCCGTGATTCCTGTCAACATCGAAGCAAGAGCTGCTGACAACAGCAGACCTCCTACTTGTTTTTTCTTTTCCGGCTTTGCGCAGTGATACATGGCCAGTGCTGCTCCCGGAAGCCCAAAGATCATAAAGATAAATTCACCGGAAAAATACCGGCAGGCATCCGCACTGAAGTGCATTGTCCCGGGATCTGCGAGTTGCGCAAAAAAGATATTCTGCCCGCCTTCTACAATCCTTCCGGCAACTTTCATCGATCCCCCAACACCTGTCTGCCAAAATGGCATATAAAAGATATGATGGAGTCCAAACGGAATTAACGCCCGTTTTACAATACCAAAAACAAAGGTTCCGATATAACCCGTTCCTGTCACAAGTCCACCGATCTCATAGATTCCCTGTTGAACGACCGGCCAAATATAGGCCATCATGATACCAACGGCCACATATGCGACAGAGCAGATAATCGGAACAAAGCGGCTGCCGCCGAAAAATGAAATAGCATTCGGCAGCTCAATTCTGTGAAAGCGATTATGTAAGAATGCAACACCAAGACCAACGATGATTCCGCCGAATACCCCCATCTGAAGCGAATAGATGCCAACCGTCGATATGATCATCCCACTCAGAACATCCGCAGACGGATTACCACTTGGTAGGATCAGATTTTGAATGGTTAAAACAGCATTGATTGTCGAATGCATTACAAAATAGGCGATCACCGCAGAAAGTGCTGCAACTTCCTTTTCCATATGCGCCATTCCGATCGCAATTCCGACAGCAAAAATTATCGGAAGATTATTAAAGATGGAACTTCCGGCTCTTGTAAGAATGGTAAAAAATCCATGTAAAAATGTTCCCGAACCAAGAATTGACTCCAGGCCATAGGTCTCGATCAGAGAAGAACTGGTAAAACAACTTCCGATACCCAAAAGCAACCCTGCAATGGGTAAAACAGCAATGGGAAGCATGAACGAATGACCAATGCGTTGAAAGATGCCAAACAAATGATTTTTCATATACTTATCACCTTCTGTGTTTCTTTATAAGATACTTCCATCATACCATGCCGGAAGTATTTTATAAAGAAAAAAGCCCGGAAAATCCGGGCCTTTTCGAATGAATATATTATGATTACATTAAACCGATTACGTGGAATACGATACCGATGACGAATAATGCAACGATAATTACGATTGGAGATACATTTTTCTTTAATAACCAGCAGCATAATAAAGTTAATAATAAACCTGCAAAACCTGGAATCAATGTATCTAAGTTGTCCTGTAATGTTGTTACACTTGTAGGATCTAAAGAAAGTCCTGATGCATACTGACTTAATGCCTGATGAATACCTTCTGCACCTTCTGGAAGTGAGCTCCAGTCAATATATGCACCCTCGCTCAAGGTTACTTCTGATACTACCGGTGTAAATGTTACACTTACCCAGCGGTTAACTAACGCACCAAGTACAAACATACCGAGGATAGAAGCACCTTTTGTAACTTTTCCTAATAAACCGCCTGATAAGTCTTTTGTAATCGCGGTACCGGCTTTGTAGCCAAATTCCTGTGTATAGTAAATAAATGCAAAACGTAAAACGTTCCATAATACGAAGAATAAAATCGGTCCCATGATGTTTCCTGCCATAGCAAGGGAAGCACCTAAAGCACCTAAAATTGGACGAGCTGTGAACCAGAATACAGGGTCACCAACACCTGCTAAAGGTCCCATCATACCTACTTTAACACCCTGGATAGCTGCATCATCTACAGGTGCACCGTTTGCACGTTCTTCTTCCAGAGCTAATGTAACACCAACGATAGGAGCAGCTACATATGGATGTGTATTAAAGAATTCCATATGACGTTTTAAAGCTGCGATCTGATCATCTTTCTTTGGATATAATTTTTTGATCGCTGGAACTAATGCATAACACCAACCACCGTTCTGCATACGTTCATAGTTCCATGAACCCTGAAGGAGTTGAGAACGTATTGCAACGGATCTTCTATCTTTTTTACTTAACGTAATTTTTTCTGCCATTTTCTTTTCCTCCTTCTATTTTAATAATCATTCAAAATATCGCCTAATGGGTCACCTGTATTTCCACCGCTGGAAGATCCGCCACTTTCAGAAAGTGTAAGATAAATTAATGCGAATGAAACTCCGATTACACCTAATGCGATCAGTGTTAATTCAGAAATAGCTGCAATTGCAAAACCAAGTGCGAAGAATGGCCAAACTTCTTTTGTAGCCATCATATTGATTACCATTGCGTAACCTACAGCTACTACCATACCACCGCCGATTGTCATACCATCTGTTAACCAAGCAGGCATAGAATTTAAGAATCCGCTTACGATATCAGATGGGATTACAAGTAAGCATGCAGAAGGGATCGCTACACGAGCACCCTGGATACATACACCAATGATGTGCCACATTTCTAACATTCTGATGTTACCTTTTTCAGCTGCTGCATCCATGAAATGAACAACCGGAATAGAAAGAGTACGGCAAACCATTGTTAAGAATAAACCTGCTACTGCTAATGGGATAGCTACTGCGATCGCTGTATTAACACCAGCTACGCCCTGTCCACCCTGTACTAAGATAATAGCAGATGCAACAGAAGCAAAAGCTGCGTCAGGAGCTACAGCAGCACCGATGTTCGCCCATCCTAATGCGATCATCTGAAGAGTACCGCCTAAGATGACACCGGCTTCTAAGTTACCTGTTACTAAACCGATCAATGTACATGCTACCAATGGCTGATGGAATTCGAACTGATCCAATACGGATTCCATACCAGCTAAAAAGGCAACAATAACTACTAATATCATTGAAATAATAGACATTATTATTCCTCCTTTTTATCATTCCTATTTCATTAATTATAATTCAGCTTTTGCTTTATTAAGCAGTGTCTGGATATCTTCCGGTGCATCAGAAGGTACTTTTCGTACATCAAACTTAATACCCATGCTGATCAGTTCTTCGATCGTATCTACATCATCCTGATCCATTGCAACTGCTTTGTTACATACAACTTTTCCAATAGAGTGAGCCATAGAACCAAGGTTGATCTCCTTGATATCAACCCCTCCTTTGATTGCCTTTAAAGCATCCTGAGGTGTTTCAAAAAGCAACATTGCTTTTGTATCACCAAAACGTGGATCTTTTGCAACTTCGCACATTTTCCAAATTGGTACAACATGTGCTTTTACTCCTGGAGGCGCTGCTTCCATAATCATTGATTTACGAAGATCGTCTGCTGCTACCGCATCCGATACTGCGATAATACGATCCGGAGCTACCTGTTTTGTCCATGTCGTAGCAACCTGACCATGTAATAAACGAGTATCGATACGAGCAAGACCTTATTTGATGTGTCCGTCTCCTAATACTGTTCCTTCTGGAATCGCACCCTGAGGTACATTTGATGCAGCTGCAGCAGGAGCTGCTTCTGCTGGTGCAGGTTCCAATGATTGTGGGTAAATTTTTACTCCGTCCTTTGCACTTCCGGAAATCTGTGCTGCAATCTGGTGAGCAGTTGCACTTTCGTCAAAACGAGCGCCATAAGCGTCGATCAACATTGGTAAGTTCAAACCTGCTACAATTGCCCATGTGTCTTCATGTCCGTTGATTAAGCCATTTGCCTGGTTGAATGGAGTACCTCCCCATAAATCAACCAAAATAAGTACCTGATCTGGATCGTCAAAAGAAGCGACTGCTTCTTCCATTTTGGCTCTTACATCCGCAGGACCATTCTCCGGCATTAATGTGACTGCTGCTACATTAGGCTGATCACCAAAGATCATAGAGCCAGATTGTAAAATACCTTCAGAAAATCCACCATGAGTAGCGAGAATAATTCCGACCATTTTTTTCCTCCTTTACTTCTTTATAAAAAATTTTTTATCTATTTGAAATCAGCTAGGCATCAGATTTTGCTTCTTACCCCCGTGGCAAAATCTGTGTATGCTAAATCAAATATTCTTTTTCATCTGCTGTTTTTTTGTACAGCATGGCACAGGCATCCTTAATCGAAAAAAACCCAGATTTCACTCTTAAATAATCATAACATTTCTAATTTCTAAAGAAATTTTATTTCCTTCTCTATGATTACTCAAGAGTAAAATCCGGGTTTAGCCTGCTTTACCAGTAACAATCCCAAAAGCGATTTACTCGTGTTCTGTTATCAGTCGTTTCACGTGAACAGTAATATAAGTCATCTCCTCATCGGAAATTTCATGTTCACATGTATCCAATATGTATTGTTTAATCTTTTTCGTACATGCAAAAGCATCCGGATATCTCAGCCGAAACAAATCAAGCATATCTTCGTTCTTCTTATCATCATAAATCGATTGTCCGGTAAACAATCTCTGTGAAAAAAATTTTAAATGTCGAACGAACCGTTCAAAATAAATCGAATTCTTATCCAGCTGAATATCAAAATACTCTTCTACTATATCTATGATATCCTGAATCATCTTAGTCATGGAAACCATATGACTCATATCAAGATTCAACTCTGCATTAATAATATGTAGGGCTATAAATGTTGCTTCATCTTCGCAAAGCTGTACGCCGAGTCTTTGCTTCACCATGTTAATCGCAACTTTACCAATCAAATACTCACGATAATAAAACTTCTTAATCTCCCATCCAAAAGGATTTTGAAATTCCATATCAGCCTTGGCACGATCAACTGCCATATTGATATGATCTGTCAGGGAAACATAGATATTCTCACTCAATTCCTTCTGCAAAGAATTCTTCGCATAACGAATAATCTCATCTGCAACTTGAATACGCTCCATAGGCACTTCATTTACGAGTTTTTGGAAATTCGTATTCGACTTCTGATCATTGATCGTAAATATCTTCTCAACTTTAGCCTCATCAATCTGGTCACCGTTTTTTTTCTTAAAACCAAGACCACGCCCCATCACAATTGTCTCACGATGAAACTCATCCGACGAGACAACTATATTATTATTGATCGTTTTTTCTACTCTCATAAATATCCATTACTTTCTACAATAAGAATGATAGCATTTTCTCTATCATTTGTCAATGCTTTACTTCATCTTTTTTATATATATTTTTTATGAAAATTTAAGGATTATCCCAATTTCTTAAGATAATCCTTTAAATTATACTCTTTTCGATCAAGTGCAACTCATTGCCGACATACTCTTAAGAAAGTTTTTTAACTAATTTCAAATTGATTCTATGCATTTCATCAATCCTTAGAACTTTTACTTTTACTTTATCACCAATATTTCCAAGCTTTCAAAAGAAAGAGTTGCTCGAGTAGAGGATGTTGTAAATATTGGTGATAAAGTAAAAGTAAAAGTTCTAAG
>DVKZ01000016.1 GCA_018715775.1 Candidatus Fimousia stercorigallinarum
TAATTTGTTCCGATTTTTTCATTTACTTTGTCCATGTATTCTTCAACAACAGCTGGGAATGCATTGTAATATGTATTACATGCTTCACGAGCCTGGAAGAAGATGTCAGGGTTCTGAGCAGAACCTCTTAATACAGGACGTTCCGGATTCAGACATTTCTTTCTGAATTCATCTAATTTGTCGTAATCAACCATTTCTGCAAGGTCATCATAATCCCAAACTTCAATCTTCTGATATTCATGAGAAGTTCTAAATCCATCAAAGAAGTGAAGTACAGGAACGCTTCCCTTAATCGTGGATAAGTGAGCAACTGCTCCTAAATCCATTACTTCCTGAACGTTAGAGCTACATAACATAGCAAAACCTGTCTGACGACAAGCATAAACATCGGAGTGATCTCCAAAAATGTTTAATGCATGAGATGCTAATGCACGGGCAGAAACATCAATTACACAAGGTAATAATTCGCCGGCGATCTTGTACATGTTTGGAATCATTAATAATAATCCCTGAGATGCTGTATAAGTTGTTGTTAAAGCACCTGAAGATAATGATCCATGTACTGCACCTGCTGCTCCACCTTCAGATTCCATTTCTACCAAGTGAACAGGATGTCCGAAAATGTTTTTTCTTCCCTGAGTAGCCCACTGGTCTGTAGATTCAGCCATTGGAGAGGATGGTGTGATTGGGAAAATAGCTGCACATTCTGTAAACGCATAAGATACGTGAGCGGCTGCAGTATTACCATCCATAGTTTTCATTTTTCTTGCCATTTTGATTTGTCCCTCCTAAAAATGATTTGGTCAGTGATGCAATATCTGCACCCTTCCCGATTCATCTTCTGTTTACTGCAAACAAAAGACTATTTCTTCACAATCTGCTTGGATACACAGATTATTTTTCTATAACAGATATCTTTATTTTACAACATTTTAACAATGATGAAAAGTCAATTATCACTTTTTTTAGTATTTTTTTTCGTACTTTCTTGTTAAACAATAAACAAATTAGTACATTTTCCTTCTTAATCATTCTGCGAATCTATATGTTCTTCATATGTTTTATAGAAATCATGTTCCTTACTTGTCTTTGATTTCGTATGGTAATACAGATATTCATGTTCTTCCGGCTCTGCTGCAGCCTGCATGGATGCAATCGAAGGATTGCAGATCGGTCCGACCGGAAGTCCTTTATTTTGATAAGTGTTATACGGAGAATCCACTTCTAAATCTTTGTAGGAAACACTATTTTTATTATACATACCATTGGTAAGCGGATATAGGACTGTTACGTCAATCTGAAGCCGCATTCCCTGTTCGATACGATTTTCGATAACGCCGGCGATCGTCGCACGCTCGGAATCGATGCTCGTTTCCCGTTCGATCACAGACGCCTCCGTTACAATGCGGTCCATGTCATCGCCGTTTTCAATTGTTGCATAATGTTTTTCAAAATTCGAAAGCATGATCGTTACGACCTCTTCCGGTTTTGCAGTCTGATACAGATTATACGTATCCGGATACAGGTATCCTTGAAGCAGATACTTCCGATCCGGTGACTGCCTGATGTCTTTTAACCATGCAAAATCATATCCATCAATCGTATTTACTGCCTTTAAAAACTCCTCTTTTGAAAAAAGTCCTTTTTCTTCCAGTGTATCTGCAATCTGCTCTACCGAATATCCTTCCGGAATCGTCACATTAACGGTTCCTTCTTTTGCTCCCTGCGTCGCAAGCATACGGAACAGATCGTTCATATCTGTATTTTCTTTTATTTCATATGTTCCGTATTGCAGTTTTCCTGCATAATCCGACATGCGAAGCTGAATAAGAAATACTGCTTCTGAACGGATCACGCCTTCTTTTTTTAACACATCTGCGATCGTTCTGCTGCTGCTTCCTTCCTCAATTGTCACTTCCGCCTCTTTTAAAGTCTTTGAACTGCCCGCAAACAAAAATGCGGCCGCAGCTGCAAGGATAAGAAGAACAATCACTATGATCATCGTTATTTTTCTTTTCATTCCATTTCCTCCGTTATCTTTTGTCGATAATTTATTATACCATCGATCGATCTCAATAGGAATTGCATTTCCTTAAAGATTCTCTAATAAAATTCTTAACAATAAGGACTTTGTTTATGGTATGATAGTTAAGAATTATATTTAAATCAGAAAGGAACAGAATGTTATGGAAAAAAATCCAATTGTTACAATCACCATGGAAAATGGTGATGTTATGAAAGCTGAATTATATCCTCAGATCGCGCCAATGACCGTACGCAATTTTATCTCTTTGATCAACAAAGGATTTTATAATGGTGTCGGTTTTCATCGGATCATCAAAGGCTTTATGATCCAGGGCGGCGATCCGGAAGGAAACGGAACCGGCGGTCCCGGCTATTGCATCAAAGGAGAATTTACGAGCAATGGTTTTCAAAATGATTTAAAGCACACCTCTGGTGTTCTTTCCATGGCCCGCACGATGGTTCCTGATTCTGCAGGCTCCCAGTTCTTTATCATGCACGAAACCTCTCCTCACTTAGACGGTGAATACGCGGCATTCGGACAGGTGATCGAAGGCATGGACGTTGTCGATAAGATCGCAAATGTCAGAACCGGTTGGTTCGGTGATGCTCCGGTAGAACCACAGATCATGAAAGAAGTCACTGTAGATACTTTTGGAGTCAAATACGAAGAACCAGAAAAATTACCAAAATAATATCCAGAACATAACCGCCGCAATATTATACTGCCATCTTCGGCCGTCAATTGCGGCGGTTTTTACATTCTGTCCCTGCTATTCTGCATATTTTGGAATAAATCTGCGTTCCCCTTTTATTGCTTTTTCTTCTCTCAGCTGTTTATTTGCCCATTTCACGAAATAATCCTGAGAATTCAACGCTTTTTTACCACGGCGATCCACACGTTTGTAGCTGCCGTCCGGCTGATAGATCCTTGCCTGAAGCGTATCTTCCAGCTGTACTGTCAGCACTTCTTTGACCTGTTCTTTCAGTTTTTCATTCTCGATCGGATATACAATTTCCACACGTCGTTCCAGATTTCGATTCATCCAGTCCGCACTGCCGAGGAAGATATCTTCCGCGCCATCATTATAGAAATAGAAAATACGTGCATGTTCCAGAAACTGTCCGACAATCGATCGAACCGTGATATTTTCACTGACACCAGGAATTCCGACTTTTAAACAGCAGATTCCGCGGACGATCAGATCGATCTTTACTCCTGCACGGGATGCTTCATACAATTTCTGAATGATCCCCTTATGATTCAGAGAATTCATCTTTGCAATGATATGCGCTTCTTTTCCCTCTTTGGCATGCTGGATTTCTCTGTCGATCATAGAATAAAACGCATCTTTTAACCAATATGGTGCAACGAGTAACTTGTTCCACTGTTCCGGCTCCGAATATCCGGAAAGCATGTTAAACACAGCTGTCGCATCGCTTCCGATTGCCTCGTCGCACGTAAATAAGCCCATATCCGTATAGATCTTCGCAGTAGAATCATTGTAATTTCCGGTACCGAGATGCACATAACGCTTAATTCCTTCCTCTTCACGGCGGACAACGAGCGTGATCTTACTATGTGTCTTAAGTCCTACAAGACCGTAAATAACATGACATCCTGCTTTCTCCAATTTTTTAGCCCATACGATATTATTTTCCTCATCAAAACGTGCCTTCAGCTCCACCAGAACCGTAACTTGTTTTCCTTCCATAGCAGCCCGTTCCAAAGCAGCAATAATCGGTGAATTTCCGGAAACACGGTATAACGTCTGTTTGATCGCCAATACATTTGGATCTACACTCGCTTCTTTTACAAAATCAACGACCGGATCAAAAGACTGATATGGATGATGCATCAAAACGTCTTTTTCACGGATCACATCAAAAATCGATGTTCCATCCATGAACTCTTTTACCGGAGCCGGTTTGTGCTTCTTATAACGTTTATCATCCCAGCCTTTCATTCCATGCAGCTTCATAAAATATTTCAGATCCATCGGACCATTCAGATAATAAATGTCATCTTTTTTCACATGGAAATTATCGGATAGATATTGGATCAGTCTTTTTGGCATATCCTCTTCTACACTCAGATGAATCACCTGTCCCCATTGACGTCCCCGGATTTTTTCTTCGATTTCCTTTAACAAGTCCGCTGCTTCTTCTTCATCGATCGTCAGATCGGCATTCCGGATGATCCGATAAACGCCCATCGTCTGAATGTTGTGCTTTAAGAACAGCTTATGCATGTTCTGTTTGATAATTTCTTCTAATAAAATGAGACTCTGCGTTCCATCTTCATTTGAAAGGAAAAAACCTCTCGGCAGAACATCAGGCACTTGCACAGTTGCAAAGTCCGCTTCATTCGAGTCATCTTTTGGTGAAATAAATGCCGCAATATTAATTGATTTATTTCTGACAAGCGGAAACGGTCTGGATGAGTCTACCGCCATAGGCGTAAGAACCGGATACACAATCTCATCAAAATATTCCTCTGTTTTTACCGCCTGCTCCGGCGTCAATTCTTTATAGGATTTCAGAATTGTCAAGCCGTTTTCCTTTAACTGTGGAGCAAGAGAATAAGTAAATGTCGTATACTGAGATTTCATAAATTCATGCAGCTTCTTGCTGATCTTTTTCAGCTGTTCTCCGGCTGTCATGCCGGCGATATCTTTTTTTTGGCTTCCTGCATTTTCTACATCTTTTAAAGATGCAACACGAACCATAAAAAATTCATCCAGATTAGAAGCAGTAATGCTTAAAAAGTTCAAACGCTCTAAAATCGGAAGATCCGTTTTTTTCGCTTCTTCCAGACAGCGTTCGTTAAATTTGATCCAACTTAGTTCACGGTTTTCATAATATGCCGGATTTTTAAATTCTTTCATGTTCTCTTCCCCCTTACAGCGTGACATATCTCTGATTCTTTTCTCTTAATACTAACTGATAGCCAAACATTGCTTCAAAATATTCTTTTCGTGCTTCCAGGAAATTCTTTTCCAAAACTCCATCCGAAAGAGAATTTACGGTAATCCGCAGTTCATCTCCCTTAATATTCACACGTATCATATCAAACTTCTGACAGTGGGCCACATCAAGTGTATTCGCCACACCTAAAATAATGCTCAACTTACCGATCCGATTCATTTCTGCAGAAGAAAAATGCTGTTCCATGATCGTATCAATAAAATCTTCATAAGACATCTTATGGCAGCGGATAATTTCTGCCAGTATTGCCAGATCTCTGTCAGAAAAACCTACCAAATCCATCTTTTTCACCAGATAACTGGAAATATCCGCTGAATCCGTCATTGTCACATAAGTTCCGACATTGTGAAGCAGCGCCGCTGTCTGCAGCAATATACGGTCGCGCGTTGTAAGCCCCGCTTTTTTTGCCACGCTTTGGAAAATGATATCACACACTTTACTAACATAATAATTATGATCGGTCTCTCCAATAAAACGCATCATGACCTTTTCAACTTCAGAATAAATATCCTTCATAAAATCATGATGCTGCGGCAGATACTTTGTTGCCATCGCATGTTCATAGGCGATACCGTCATTCATTTCAATACCGGAAATCCATGCCTGCTTGGCGCCAATCCGTTTATAAAATTCTTCACAAATGATTACAGATGGCAGAAGGATATCTGCATCTTCCGTCAACGCCATATTCTGTTCTAAATGTTTTTCTCCCTTACGGCACAGTTTTAAAAACTTATCCGTATTTAAAATATCTCCTTTTTTACTCTTCCATCGAGGCTGACTCGTAAATAAATCGCCTGACAGAATGAGCGTTTTGATCTTAACATTATCCAGGAAAAGACTGTCGAGTTCTTTAAACCGGTAGGAGATCAATTCACGGATCAGAAATGTCTGATCTTCCTGAGAGTAGCCGGTCTCTTTTACCCATTCCCGCAGCTGCATGGATCCAAGGGAAATATTTTGCGTAAGCGCCAGAGTACCGTCATGGTAAATCGTCACACGCAGTTTTCCAGGACTCGCATCCAGGATCGCTACGCCGTCTTTGGCGATCTCATCAAATGCCGGATTCGAAACAACCCCTTTATAGACCAAAAAACTCTGCTGTGCATTATTCAGGATCTTTACATCAAATCCGGTTACCGTTTTAATCTGTTCCAAGACGAACAGACGGTTTTCCGCTTCACGAAGAGCCGTTGCCCCGTAGGCCAGAATATCCTCCACACCGAATTCTTCCATGACCGGCTTTAATTTCAACAGCTTTTTACAGAGCTGTTTTACCTTTTCATTTGAGATCCTGCCAATCCGCAGGGTATCTTTTCCGAGTTCTATCTTTTGCTTTACTTTATTCAATAACCGCATGCCGCTCTGAGGAGACACTTCATAAATTGTTAATGTTACCTCATATGAACCTATCGTCAATGCAGCAAATACATGCGTTTTTCTCATAACCTTTCCTCCCATGTTATTGTGAAATTATCACCATATCTCTTCATTCTCTATTGTAGCACAAATTCTCATTTAGAATGTAAGAATTATGTAAAAAAAGACAGCTTTATCATAAAGCTGCCTTTTTCATCATCTTCTGTTTTTAATCCCAGAAACCTTCCAATGTTGCAAAGTAATCCTGTGGTGTTTCCGCACGGCGGATCATCTTTGTTGTTCCATCCTCTTTTAAGAGAATCTCAGCAGAACGGAGACGTCCATTATAATTATATCCCATAGAAAAACCATGTGCTCCTGTATCGTGGATCACTAACAGATCCCCTTTATCAATTTTCGGAAGCATACGGTCCACTGCAAATTTATCGTTGTTTTCACAAAGAGAACCTGTAATATCATACATATGATCACAAGGTTCCTTTTCTTTTCCCATTACAGTAATGTGATGATAAGCGCCATAGATCGCAGGACGCATTAAGTTTGCCGCACATGCATCTACGCCGATATATTCTTTATGCGTATGTTTTTCATGAATTGCTCTGGTTACTAAATGCCCGTTTGGCGCAAGTATATAGCGTCCTAACTCGGTAAAAATCTTCACATCGCCAAGACCGGCCGGAACCAATACTTCTTCAAAGGCTTTTCTTACCCCTTCACCGATCACAAAGATATCATTCGGTTCTTTGTCCGGTGTGTAAGGAATGCCGATACCGCCGGATAAGTTAATAAACGATAATTCAACGCCCGTTTCTTCTTTGATCTCAACAGCAACCTGAAATAAAATACGCGCTAATTCCGGATAATATTCATTCGATACCGTATTGCTTGCTAAAAATGCATGTAAACCGAATTCTTTTACCCCGAGGTCTTTTAATCTCTTGTAAGCTTCCGTAAGCTGTGGTCTTGTCATACCATATTTCGCATCGCCCGGATTGTCCATAATATCCGTTCCCAGTTCAAACACTCCGCCCGGATTAAAACGACAGCAGATCGTGTCAGGAATTCCGGCTGTTTCTTTTAGGAAATCGATATGTGTAATATCGTCCAGATTAATAATACCTCCCAACTCTCTGCATTTAATAAATTCTTCTGCAGGTGTATCATTGGAAGAGAACATGATGTTTTTGCCTACGATCCCGCATCGTTCCGACATCATAAGTTCGGTTAAAGAAGAACAGTCTGTTCCGCACCCTTCTTCTGCCAAAATTTTTAAAATCGTTGGGTTTGGAGTTGCTTTTACCGCAAAATATTCTTTAAACCCTTTATTCCATGAAAATGCCTTATACAAATCTCTTGCCGTTTTTCTGATCCCAGCTTCATCATAAAGATGAAATGGAGTTGGATATTTTTTACAGATCTCTTCTAATTGATCTTTTGTTACAAATGGTTTTTTTAACATTTATTATCTTCGTCCTTTCTTGTATCAATTCAACATGCCGGATGCATTTTGACATATCAAATTAACTATAATCAATCCTCTTTCACATGTCAACTGAGAAAATGAGAATTTTTCGTCATCGATCATTTCATAAGAATGGATTTTCATGATATCCAATATTTTTCTCTATATTCTAAAGGCAAGTATCCGGTCCTCTTTTGAAAAATTTTCGCAAAATGCTGGATATTCTGATATCCAACCTCTTCTGATATTTCCCTGATCGATAGCTCCGACTGGATCAGCAGCCATTTTGCCTGATCGATCCTCAAGTTGATCGCATAATTGATCGGTGAGATTCCAAATGCCCTGGAAAATTCATGACTGATATGTCCGGCGCTCATATGGAATTCTCCTGCCAGCCGTTCAAGCGTGATATTTTCAGAAAAATGCCCATAAATAAACACCAGGATGTCCTGTGTAAAATGATGTTCCGGCATCCTATAGGTCTGTTCCTGGTCTTCAAACAACTCATAATAGAGCAGGACAAGACTTCCCGCGATCAGATTGCAGATGGAAACCGACATACGGTCATCGCGATCCTGGTCAGAAAATAATTCTTTCCAGCAGGCTTCCAGAAATGCTTCTTTTTCTCCTGCATGTTTCACAGGAACTAAATTGGGTCTTTGCAACACTTGTTCCGGCTCCCGCCCATCCAGCTGATAATCGGTAAGACTACAGCTGTAGATATCGGAAGATTGTTTCGGATCCGATATGACAGAATGAATACAGCCGCGTTCAACAACGAGGATATCCCCCTTTTCAACCGGAAATTTCTGTTGATTGATCACTACCACTGCTTTTCCTCCTGCCACAAACAGCAATTCTGTTTCATGATAATGAACGTGGGCATTCGAAAACCAACGGGCATCATCAAAGCTTCTCGTCATACCGGTCAAACGCGGACATTTTTCATTTTTAAAAATCGACGGAAGTGTCGGTTTCTCTCTTTTTATAAACATCGTCTCCAAAACCTTTCTCAGGATAATTTTTAAAATAACAAGATAATTTAAATTTTATGTAGATTCCTCTAAGAAATTATAATATATTGTGAAATTATCCACAAGATAATTTATTAAAAAACACAATATTTTATCTATTTTCTTTTCTCATTTTTGGTATAATAAATACGCAGGGCTCTTCGAAAAAAGTGTGTGTGTTAGGTAAATAAAATTTGAAGAGTTACATTAAGAATGTTTTAAAAAAATCCGGGTTATCTGACCCGGATTTTTTTAATGTCTTTAAAGAAAAAAGGCATCCGGTCAGAGACCGAATGCCGCTTAAATATACAAATCTAATTATTCTGCTTTTCCAACGGATCCGAATAATTCCATCTTTTCAACAACAACAGCTTTGATTCCTGCAACACCAGGAGCTAATAATTTACGAGGGTCAAATCCTTTGCCTTCTAAATCTTTACCAGCTTCGATATATTTACGAACTTCTGCCTGGAAACCTAACTGACATTCTGTGTTAACGTTAACTTTAGCAACACCTAAGCTGATCGCTTTTTTAACCTGATCAGCAGGGATTCCTGTACCACCGTGTAATACTAATGGCATATCTCCTGTCTGAGCCTGAATAGCGTCTAATGTTTCAAAGCTTAATCCAGCCCAGTTTTCCGGATATTTACCATGGATATTACCGATACCAGCTGCTAACATAGAAACGCCTAAGTCAGCGATTGTTTTACATTCCATAGGATCTGCACATTCGCCCTGTCCGATAACACCGTCTTCTTCTCCACCGATGGAACCAACTTCTGCTTCTAAAGAAAGTCCTAACTGAGATGTAACATGAACTAATTCTGTTGTTTTTGCAAGATTTTCATCAAATGGAAGATGAGAACCATCAAACATTACAGAAGAGAATCCAGCTTTGATACATTTGTAGCAAGCTTCATAAGAACCGTGGTCTAAGTGAAGAGCAACAGGAACTGTGATATTCAGTTCGTCGATTAATCCGTTCACCATACCAACAACTGTTTTATATCCGCCCATGTATTTACCAGCGCCTTCTGATACACCTAAGATAACAGGTGATTTCTTTTCCTGAGCAACTTCTAAGATAGCTTTTGTCCATTCTAAGTTGTTGATATTAAACTGACCTACTGCATAATGACCAGCTTTTGCTTTCTGTAACATTTCTTTTGCTGAAACTAATCCCATAATATAAATCCTCCATAACTTTGTATATTGTTTCTTTTATCATTTCCTGATAAAAACTAGTTTTATTATACATTATTTTATACAAAAGTAAAAGTGATTTTTTAATATTCTCGCAACTCTTCCCGAATCCAGCCTGCTGCATCCAATGCATGATACGTGATGATCATCTTTGCTCCTGCCCGCTTCATGCCGGTCAGGTTTTCCATCACAATGCGGCGTTCATCGATCCAGCCGTTTGCCGCAGCCGCTTTCACCATCGAATATTCTCCGCTGACGTTATAGGCGGCAATTGGCACATTTGTCTTTTCCGATATCATTCTCATAATGTCCAGATAAGCCATTGCCGGTTTTATGATGATCATATCCGCGCCTTCCAAAAGATCTGCTTCCACTTCGATCAGCGCCTCTTTTGCATTAGCCGGATCCATCTGATATGTTTTTCGATCGCCAAACGCCGGTGCGGACTCCGCCGCATCACGGAACGGTCCGTAATAAGCAGACGCATACTTGGCACTGTAGGACATGATCGGCACTTCATAAAGTCCTTCATTATCCAACGCATCCCGGATCGCCTTCACTCTTCCGTCCATCATATCCGACGGAGCGACAATATCCGCTCCTGCCTGCGCACAAGTAACCGCCATCTTCGCCAGCAACGGAAGAGTTTCGTCATTCATAATATGTTCCCCGCAGATGAGGCCGCAATGTCCGTGTGACGTATATTCACACAGGCAGATATCAGCAATGACGATCATCCCCGGATAGTTCATCTTAATATAACGAATCGCCTCCTGCACGATCCCATGCGGATCATAAGCCCCGCTCCCGACTTCGTCTTTCTGTGCCGGGATACCAAAGATCAGCACACCACGGACTCCTGCGTTCCAGATCCGTTCCAATTCCTCATCCATACGGTCGATCGAATACTGATAAATTCCCGGCATAGAATCCACCGGATTTTTAATATCCTCCCCTTCAATCACAAAAATCGGATAGATCAGATCGGACGGGTGGACATAATGTTCCCTGACCATATTTCTTAATGCCTTTGTTGTCCGAAGTCTTCTCGTTCTTTTCATTTTCCTCGCTCCTTTATACATGTCGGTCATTCAAATATTGGATCATCCCCGGTCCGAGATTTTTTGTCGGACGGGCAATAAATCCATGTTTTGTATAGAACATCTCCCGGTCTTTTGCACACATCAGATCGAGCATCATTTCTGTTCCTTCTTCACGGATAGATAATACATAATTGCGTAGTTCCTGCAGCAGCCGGTTTCCGATCCCCATCCCCTGATAATCCGGATGCACGAGCAGATCCTGGATATAACAGATGACCGCACCGTCGCCAACGATCCGTCCCATTCCAGCGGGACGTTTTCCATCATAGGCACAGACGACAAACAGGCTGTTCTCCAATGCTTTCTGCGCCTGGCTTCTGGAAAGCTTCTTCCATTTAACGGAAGCTCTCAAACTAAGATATGTATCGACATCCAATTTATTTCTCACTAATGTAATCATGTTTGCTCACCCAGCAGCTCTGCTATGATTTTTGCTGCCTCTCCCTCTTCCAATCTTCCATGTTTTTTTCTGACTTCTTCATAGATGGTTTGAAAAATCTTTTTTTTCATTTTTTCATGTATCGGCAGCTTTGTTACAGTACTGCGGATTTTCTGCATAAATTCTGCAGTTGCCCCAATATCCGGCGGCAGATTTGCCTCGATCGACCTTCTGATCTCGCTGGAAACAAGTGGACTGCTTCCACCGGTTGAAATGCCGATGGATACCGGTCCCTGACGGATCACAGCAGGAAATAAAACCGTCGATTCCTCTTTTGAATCCGCCACATTGACAAAGATTCCTTTTTCTCTGCAAAAAAGTGCGATCTGTCGGTTAACTTCTCTCTGATCGGTTGCCGCGACCACTAAAAACGCCTGCGACAGCACCTGTTCATCCCACTCTCCTTTTGCATAGACAGAAACTTCCCCGTCAAACATCCGGAGACTTGCCGCTTTTCTTTCCGCAACTTTTCCGTCGCCGATCACAACACATATTTTTCCTGTTAAATTGATAAAAAATGGAAAATATCCCATGTCAGCACCTCTATCATCACATACAAACGAGTAATCGTCAAGTCATACGATCCTAATATTCAATCCCCGGGCGAGCAGATAATCCCTGGTCAAACGGATGTTTTTCTTTATGGATACAAGAACAATAATCCGCACAGGCTATCATTGCCGCGGATGGGCTGCGTCCGGTAAGTACGACTTCCAGCCCTGTCGGTTTATGCTTCAGATACCAAAGCAGAGGCTCTTCCGACAGCTGATGTAAACCGACGGCATACAGAGCCTCATCTAAGATCAGCATATCATATTCCCCGGCCATGGCCTGTATTTCTTTTAATCTCTGATCATTTTTCCAAAGATTTTCTCTCTTTTCTTCTTCCGACATTCTCCCTGTAAACATGACTGTCTCCGGTCCCCGTATACATGTGATCCCGGGAATCGAAGCAAGAACTTTTCTTTCTGAGGACGAATTATCCTTTAAGAACTGGTAAAATAAAACACGCTTACCGGCACCTGCGGCTCTGACGGCCAATCCTGCTGCAGCCGTTGTCTTTCCTTTTCCGTCACCATAATACAGATGGATACAACCACAGTCCGACTTTTTCTCATCTTTTGTATTTCTTTTTATCAACCCGTAAATAAATTCCATGTCCAGAGTATCCCGCAACAGCTGTTCCAGCCGGTCATACTGCTCTTCTTTATAAACTTCAAAAGACGTTTCCGCTTCCTTCTCTTCGATCCCTTTTTCCCGGAACAATTCCGAAAGAAACCGACGTCGGAACTCATCATTATCAAAAATCCCATGAAAATAACTCCCCCATATTTTCCCGTCACCGGTACAAAATCCATCCGTTGTCCCATCTTCCAGATAAAGGAACGTTTCGAGATCTTCCTGCACTGCGGATGTCTTTCCCATATGAATTTCATATCCACAGATGGAAATGGATGGGTCCTTTCCTAAAACTGCCTTTGTCTGTCCCCGCTGTTTCTGTATTTCAAATACCGTTTGAACCGGCAGCAGTCCCATTCCTCTCATGCAGCCCCCATATTCCACCTGATGCGGATCTTTTACTACCTCTCCCATCATCTGATAGCCGCCACAGATCCCAATAATCCGGCATTTCTGCTTCAACCGGCAGATGGCAGCTTCCAGTCCGCTCTCCCTCAGCCATTTCAGATCATACATCGTATTTTTCGTTCCAGGAAGGAAAATGATATCCGGTTTTCCAAGTTCTTCTTTTTTTGTAACATAACGCACGGATACGTTGGAATCCAGTTCCAGGGCGGTAAAATCTGTAAAATTTGAGATATGCGGGAGGCGGATGACTGCCGCATCTATGCCTGCACCAGTCTCTATTTTTCTCAATTGTTCGGATAAGCTGTCTTCATCATCAAGCCGGATCGATGCATACGGGATCACACCGATCACCGGAATTCCGGTTAACTCCTCCATCATCCGAAGTCCCGGTTCTAATATCTTAACATCACCCCGGAATTTATTAATGATGATTCCTTTGATCCGTTTCTTTTCTTCCGGTTCCATAAGCTGAACGGTTCCATAGACAGATGCAAAGACGCCTCCACGGTCAATATCTGCAACGAGCAGAACATCAGCATCCGCCATTTCGGCCATTCCCATATTAACGATATCATTTTCTTTTAAATTAATTTCCGCAGGACTTCCAGCTCCTTCCAGCACGATCATTTCAAACTGTTCTTCCAGAGCGTGAAATGCCTTTTTGATCTCCGGTTTCAGCATTTCTTTCATTTTATAATATTCAGATGCCGGATAATTGCCGAGCACCTCGCCGTTTACGATCACCTGTGATCCCATATCACTGTTTGGCTTTAATAAAATTGGATTCATGAAAACGCTCGGCTCGGTCATCGCCGCTTCTGCCTGCATCGCCTGCGCGCGCCCGATTTCCCATCCATCCTTTGTCACATAGGAGTTCAACGCCATATTCTGCGACTTAAACGGTGCACAGCGGTAACCGTCTTTTTTAAAAATCCGGCATAAGCCCGCTGTTACAAATGTTTTCCCGGAATTTGACATCGTCCCCTGGATCATTAAGGGTCTGCATTTCATCGTTCTTTTCCTTCCTTCCATTCTGTAAGTGTCCGGATCAGTCTCCGGTTTTCTTCCTCCGTTTTTACAGCAATTCGGTAATAATCATCTTCAAGTCCCCGGTAATTGCTGCAGCTGCGAATGCAGATTTCCTGTCTCATGCAGATCTCACAAAGATCTGTACAGCCCTTTACACGGAAAAATACATAGTTGGCACTGCCTTCCCACACCTGAAAACCGAGCAGTCGAAGCCGTTTTATCAGCCACTCCCTGTTTTGGGCAATTCGATCTGCTGTCCATTCTTCATATTCTTTCATGCCACAGGCTGCAATTCCGGCTGCCTGCGCCACATGACTGACATTCCAGGACTGCAGGGAAGTTCGGAGCTGTTTTAACAACCGGGTATCCGAACAAATACCATATCCGAGACGAATCCCCGGAATCCCGTACATTTTCGTAAATGATTTTAAAATAAAAACATTTGGATACTCCTGATACCGCGGAATAACGGAATATCGTTTTCCGTCGATAACAAAATCCAAAAAACATTCATCCACCAAAAGAATGATATTCTGTTCCTTTGCCCGATCTAAGATCCTCTGCATTACATTCATTTCCACGAGCTGTCCGGTTGGATTATTCGGCTGGCAGAGAACCAGGACATCGACAGAGGCATCCATTTTATCTAATAAATCTTCCTTTATCAAAAACGACACCGGATCAATCTGATATTTCTCTATCATCAGGTTTCCCTTGGCCGCCGCTAAAAATGCATCTTCATATTCCAAAAAAGACGGAACCGGAAGCAGTAATGTTTTTGCACCCACGGTAAACGCCAGATGAAAGATCAGCTCCGCAGCTCCATTCCCGCAGATCACATGTTCCATCTTCACATGCTCTTTCTCGGCAATGCTGTATCGAAGATCCCGGCACTCAGGATCCGGATAATAAGAAGATGCTTCCAACGCATCCATCATTGCCTTTTTGACCTCTGCCGGAACTCCTTCCGGATGGATATTTGCCGAAAAATCTAAAATTTTGCTGTTTTTATCGTAAATCATACCACCGTGTTTCTTCATTATTATAAACTCCATCCTACAAAAACCGGCTGATCCCGAAAAATACAAATGAGAATACTGCTATGCAGATCAACAGACTTCCAAACATCAATTTTTGTGCATCTTTTATTTTTTCATAGCTGCAACGCTCCAATGCCTGTCCGATCGTCGGTTTTACAACCGGTTTTCCAAAATAATCATGCGTACCGCCAAGCTGAACCCTAAGGGCCCCTGCGGCAACAGATTCCGTCTGACCGCAATTCGGACTCAGATGTGCTTTTCGATCCGCCAAATATGTTTTCCACGCATTCTTCCAGTCAAACCGCAAACATACGCCGACAGCAAACATCGCCCACGCGGCGAGCCTTGCGGGAATATAATTAGCGATATCATCGATTTTTGCGGAAATTTTTCCCAAATATTCAAATTCTTCATTACGGTATCCGACCATAGAATCAAGCGTATTTACCGCTTTGTATGCCATTCCAAGAGGAACTCCCCCGATAAACAGATAAAAAAGAGGAGCGATCACTCCGTCGGTCGTATTTTCTGCAATCGTTTCCACACACGCTTTCGCCACTTCCTCCTCTGAAAGGCTGCCGGTATCTCTTCCGACTAAATAAGAAATAGAAATTCTGGCCTTCTTGAGATCCCCATGCATCAGATCTGTCCACACCTTATCGGTCTCCGTTTTCAGACACTTCGCCGCCAGAATCTGATAAGCCCAGAAAACAGCCAGAACAATCCCAAAAACTTCATAAATCCTTGCTGCCGCATATAAAATTCCGGCTGTAATGCCATAGGTCCCGATAATGACTACAAAAGCGAGTACGCCCCCGGCCGCAATTTCCCGTTTTGCATGAACTCCCCGGTCTCTCCTGCATATTTTTTTCATTTGTTTTGTAATGCCTGAAATAGCCGTTCCGATCAGCCGGACCGGATGATACAGCCAGTACGGATCTCCAAATAGCAGATCGAACATGACGGACGCAGCGATCAAAAGGATTCTTTCCATCCGATTTCCTCCTGCATCTGTTCTAAATAATGTTCCAGAAATGTTTCATTTCCCCGAAATGGCAGATGTGGGTATGCCGCATATTGTTTTTTCATAAAGTATCCACTTTTCCACTGTTTTTTTTCATTTTTTTCCACACGGCAGGTAAAATGATCCCCGCTTTCTTTCGAGTAATGAAATTCATGCGCGAAAACGCCTTTTTCAAGAAGTTCCTTTGGAAGATCCTCATTGGATGCATCCGGGTAGACAGTCACATATCCAAAATGCATATTCAAGTTTTGCATCATTTCCGTCTTATGTGGAAATGCATGGCACATCGAATATTCTGTTCCGTCCTGATCGATAATCGAATCGCCGAGATACATATACCCTCCGCACTCTGCGATCACAGGCTTTCCTGCCTGACACCATTCACGGATCTGCATGCGCAGATTTTCATTTTCCTGGAGCCTTTGTGCATACAATTCCGGATAACCGCCGCCTATATAAATTCCCTGAATATGATCCGGAAGCTGTTCATCATATAGCGGCGAAAACGGAACGAGACGGACCCCATAGTCTTTTAGCAGACGCAAGTTATCTTCATAATAGAAACAAAATGCTTCATCCATAGCTACAGCAATCGATATCGGATATTGTTTTCTTTTTCGCTCTGCTTCCTGTTCCAGAGGTTCCGCCTGACAGGCAATATCCTGAATTGCAGGAAGATCGATGGTTTTGCGGATCTGATTTTCCAAAATCTCTAAATATTGATCCCAGTTTTTCATTTCATCAGCCATATGCAATCCAAGATGCCGGCTCTTTAATCGGATTTGTGCAAGATCAGGAAGATATCCGACTACTTGTACGCCGCATTCCTCTTCAATCGCCGGTTTGATCTGTCTATAAAATCCCTCGCTGCACTGATTCAAAATAATGCCCCGGATCGTCGTCTCACGGTAATGCAGCATTCCCTGGATCAGCGGAATAAGCGTATTGCCAATTCCTTTGGCCCGGATCACGAGAATAACCGGTGTGCCGGTTTCCTGCGCCGTTTCATAGGTGCTGCCGAAAACGGTGCCTCCTTTTCCGTCATAAAATCCCATAACGCCTTCGAGTATGCTCAGATCCGATCCTTTTCCATACCATGCGATCAGATGATTCAACTCACTTTTATGAAAAATGGGATCTAAATTGACCGATGGACGCTTTGTTACCCGTTTATGATACATCGGATCAATATAATCCGGACCGCATTTAAAACCCTGCACGACGTTTCCCTGACCGCAAAATACTTTCATCAACCCAAGGGTCAGCGTTGTCTTTCCGCTTCCGCTTCCTGCAGCCGCGATCATAACCCTCGGATTTTTCCGGCTGTTTTCCGGTCTGCGGATCAAAATAACCGGAATGTCACAGTTTTTTGCTGCGGCAACTTTTTCCGGCACTCCGCCCTGTCTTCCGCTGTCTTTGGAAACAAGCACAGAAGCTTCGCTCTTCCGGATCAGCTGTTCATTCGCACCAACAGAAAACGGCGGATCCTCCCCGAAAATATGCGAAGGTTCATAGCCGATCTCTCTGCAAATCTGCGTAGAATTTCCGCTTTGCAGCACACGGATATACAGCCTGCTGCTGTCCAGTCCGTCATAATACTCTTTTGCTGTTTTTACCCCCGTCGTCAATAAAATATTGCCTTCCATCTCTTTTAATAGCTCCACAGCTTCCGCTGTGTCCGCTGCATAAACAACTTTTTCATAATCGTACTCCATCTGTTCTCGCTTAACCCGTTCATACGGGATAGAAAGCCGAAAACAAACATCTTTCACATTTTTTGTCACTTCCTGTGCAAAGGGGTGGCTGGCATCATATACTTTTGACGGTTTAAAGGTCCGAAAAAACCGGTAAAACTGCTCCTTATCTTTCCGGCCCTCTACAATGTCTATATCATAGTTTTGCAGCATTTCTGTCCCGAGCTTCGTGGCAGTAAATGCTGCAATCTCTTTTCTTTCTTTTATGAATTGTTCAATGATCGTTTTGGATTCCGTTGTTCCTGCAATCACTGCAATGTATCCTGATTTCATAATATCTCCGATCAGTTTGATAATAATAATTTATTTTTCATTTCTTCAATATAAAGTTCCGGTATTCCATCCAAAAGTCCCATACCGGTGATCCGCGCGCATACTTCGTATCCTTTTTCCGTTAATTCCGATTTCCAAGAATCCTTCTCGCCGGCCAGATCGTTTTGCGCATGATCTCCTGCTACGATCATCATGAGCATCAAATGCACTTTTTTGATCTTTTTCGTTTCCAGCCGTCCTTCGATATAGGAAAGTCCCGGAAATCCTTCTACGGTTCCAATATATACCTGTTCCCGGCCGAGCGCCCGAAACATCGTTTCCATCTGGCTGTATGCTCCATTAGCAAAATGAGCACTCCCATGTCCCATAAAGACAACAGCCTCCCCTTCTCGATATTCCGGAAGCGTTTTTAAAAGGATGTTTGCAGTATCCCGGAAATTCCGCTCATAGGTCAGAAGGGGATCTCCCAGAACAAATTTCTGAAATAATTTTCGATACGGAGCAACCGCATGTTTGACCTTTTCAAACTCCACTCCATTAATGATATGCGTCGGCTGGCAAAGCACTTCTGCATAACCTTCCTTATAAAGATGATCCAGTGCTTTTTCAATATCCATGATTTCGATTCCTTTGGTCCGCTTTAATTTGCGGATGATCATACCTGAAGTAAAGACACGGAAAAAATCATAGTCCGGAAATGTATTTTGAAAAGCGCGTTCAATGTTTTCTATCGCTTCTATCGCATTTGGAAATGTCGTTCCAAAACTAACGACCAGAAGCGCCTTTTTATAATGCTGCATTACGTTTCCCCTTTCGCGTCACTTTAATAATCTTTTCAGCCAATGTAGTTTATCATGATATGGCGGATCTGTCACCCGGTTATCGATCGTGCTGTTCCGTTTCATCACGCTCTTAATATTGGAAAACAGATCAAATCCGGCCTTTCCGTGATATTTTCCCATACCGCTGCTGCCAACGCCGCCCATCGGTAAAAACGGCGACATGGTCTGAACAATCGTATCATTAATGCAAATGCTGCCCGCGGTAAAATGATTTTTGATATATTCCTCGTGATTTTTATCTCTTGTAAACAAATACAACGCCGGCGGCTTTTGAAACCGCATCAGCCGGTCAACTGCTTCTTCCCATGTCCGATACGTGACGATTGGCAGGATTGGTCCGAAAACCTCCGTCTTCATCATATCTGAACAGAGAGAATGCTCTGCCACTACCGTTGGAGAAATTTTAATCTCAAACGTATCAAAATCCCCGCCGATCAGGATTTCCTGATGTTCGATCAGATCAAGCAGACGGTAAAAATTTTCCAAATTGATGATCCGTCCATAATCCGGACTCTTTAAAGGATCTTCTCCATAAAATTTCATTATGTAATATTCCACATATTTTAAAAATCTGTCTTTTTTGGCTTCACTGACAAGGACGAATTCCGGTGCAAGACTGCTCTGTCCGCAATTCATGAACTTTCCGTGCACGATTTTTTTCGCTGTTTCTCTCAAATTGCAGCTGTCATCTACAAGACACGAGGTTTTTCCCCCAAGCTGCAAAGAAACCGGCGTCAGATGTTTTGCGGCCTTCTCCATCACGATCCTGCCATCCCGCTCACTTCCGGTAAAAAAGATAAAATCAAATTTTTTATCGAGCAGATCCATCGCCGCCTCGGGTCCGCCAAGCATAACCCGTACTCTTGAAGTGTGAAAATTTTCCGTCAGCATATCATAAATGAGTTTTGCTGAATTTCCGGCAATCTCCGACGGTTTGATCGTAACATCATTTCCGGCTGCCCACGCATTGATCAATGGGATCATCGTCAGCTGAAACGGAAAATTCCATGGTGAGATGATCAGCACTTTGCCAAACGGTTCCCTGTAGATCATACTGGCTGCCGGCATATAGAAATACGGAGTTGGTACGGTTTTAAATTTCATCCAGCTTGAAAGATACTTGATCGTATAATTCAACTCCGATAAAATCAACCCGATCTCCGATTCATACGCTTCGAATTCCGGCTTCCCAAGATCCGCCTTTAATGCCTGATAAATATTTTTTTCATTTGCCCGGACCACATCCCGGAGCTTCATTAATAAATTGATCCGTTCCCGATAATCCATCATGATAGATCCACCTCCAAGATCCATATCGGATGATTCATGTCTGTCGTATGATACGAGCCGACCATATGGCTATGCCCAACCTGAACCTGCATATAGCGGAAAGAATCCATGCCGGAAAACATCCGGATTGCTTCTGACAAACTTTCCATCGTCACTGCAGTCATAACAAAATGTACTTTTTTCGAAAGATTTTTTAAATACGATACTACAAATGGAAATTCACCCTCGCTTCCGCCCAGAAATACCCGGTCCGGTTCCGGAAGCAAATGCATACACTCACTGATCCTCTGCGGAATAATCTCCAAATTGCCGCATTGAAATTTTTCTTTATTTTGCCTTATCAGGCCGATCGCATCTTTTTTATACTCTACGCTGTATACTTTTCCAAACGGGCATTGTCTGGCCATTTCGATGCTGACAGAACCCGTTCCCGCACCAAGATCCCATACACAATCACACGGAGATGCCGCCATACGGTGTACGATCAGAATGCGGATCTCCTCTTTTGTCATCGGGACCTTACCGCGGATAAATTCTTCATCCCGTAAATGCCGAAATGGTTCCGGATGCTGCGGTTTCGGATTTTTCACATAGACTACACTCATACCGGAAAATGTTTGATCAGCTGCATGCGCGGCATCCATCGAAAACAGTTCTTCTCCTTTCATTCCGAGATTGCTCCCGATACACATCAACAGGTCTTTATATCCATAATGACATAAGGCGTCTGCGATCCGTTCCGGTGGAAAATTTCTGCTGCAAAGGAAAAAAGTTTCCGCATTTTTGGCTGCCTGATAAGCAACATACCCTTCCGATTCATTTCTTCCATGAACGCTGCACAATGCCGCATTTTCCAGCATCAGACCAAATTTGTCCGCCATCAACTGATAGGAGCTGATCCCAGACAAATAGACACAGTTCCATGCATAAGAAGAACTTCGGATCGTTCCGGCCAGACTATAATAATGAACATCGCCGGAAACAAGTACCGCCACATCCCCCTGCCGTTGTTTTTCATCAATCCACGCCAAACAGGTGTCCGGTTTTCTCAATGGATAAACTTCCGCAGCGCTGCCGGCAAACGCCCCGCTGTCTTTTAGCAGGCGCGCCGAACCCGTAAGATAACGACAATGTTTGATCGTTTCCACTGCTTTTTGATTCAGATATTCCGTTCCGCCCGGTCCCATGCCGATAATATATACCTTATACATTTTCTGTCGTTACCTCTCTGATCATCTCTTTTCCCCCGGAACTGATCGCTTTGATACTGCCGGAGCTGTCAAAAAAGACAATTCCGGTTTTCAACTGTGAACGTCCGCACAGAACCGTTTTTTCTTCTGCTTTCTGTACCAGACGTTCCCAGATCCTTCCCAGTCCATGATCTGTTAAAATCCGATCTGCCTGTTTTACCGTTTTACAAGCATATAGTTCGCGGATCACTTCCGTCGGCGCACCCATCAATGCCGCATGTGTACAGAGGATCTCCATCTTTCCATCTGCAACATGACTGTGCGTATTCATGATCCCGCCGGCAAGTTTTAACAGCTTTCCGTATTGACCACCGATCAAAATCCCGGAAAAACCGAGATTAGCTGCCCGTTCAATCAGAAAACCAATATGATTTCCTGTCATGATCACCGGCTCCAGCTTTCCAAAATGCCGTTCCAGCATCTTCTGTCCCTGATTTCCCGTTACAAACACGACATAACGGCTCCCCTTTTCGTATATCTGCGACAACTCTAACTGCAGTGAATCTTTCACCGCATCTTCACTCATAGGCCTGACAATACCAGTCGTTCCAAGAATGGATATCCCACCCTGTATACCAAGCCTCGGATTAAATGTTTTTTTGGCGATTTCTTCGCCATTTGGAACAGAAACAATAATCTTAACACTGCATCCGTTCAAGTATGGCTTTAAATGTTCCCGTACCATCTGCCGTGGAACAGGATTGATCGCCGGTTCCCCCGGCGGAAGCTTTAATCCCGGTTCTGTGATCCTGCCGACTCCTCCTCCGGCTATAAAAGAAATCGTCTCTTTCCCGTCATAGACCAGTTCTGCCTTTGTTATGATCTCACATCCATTTGTAGCATCCGGATCATCTCCTCCGTCTTTGATCACGGTACAAGTTCCATAATCCCCAGGTATGATATCAATGTTCAATTGTTTCCCAATCGGTGTTTCCACGGTCACCCGCTCCGGACAGGATCCGCTGATCTGCCAGATAACCGAAGCAAGCGCCCCGGCCGTCATACACGATCCTGTCGATATACCTTCCCGTAACTGTTTCATCTATGCCTGATAGAGCAGCGCATTACAGATTGCTGCTGCAATATTGCTGCCTCCCTTTCTTCCTTTTGCAATAATATGCGGAATCCCGCTTTTCAGATATAGTTCTTTCGACTCGATCACATTGACAAAGCCGACTGGTACGCCGATCACCAGTACGGGATCTGCTTTTTTCTCATGGATCAATTCATACAAATGAATCAGCGCCGTCGGCGCATTTCCGATCGCAAATATCACAGGACCTTCCACCTGTGCTCCGCGTTCCATACAAACAACCGCTCTCGTACAGCCCCGCTCTTTCGCTTCTTCCGCAACATCTTCGTGATCCATGAAACAATATACTTTCCCGCCAAATTGCGAAAGCCTTTTTTTATTGATCCCCGATGCCGCCATCTTCGTATCAGTCACAATCGAGGCGCCGTTTCGGATCGCATAAAGTGCTTCCGAAACCGCATTTGGAGAAAATACGAGATTATCTGCATAATCAAAATCCGCAGACGTATGAATACAACGCTTTACGATCGGTTCTTCCAACTCCGGAAATGTCCGTCCATGGAGTTCACGCGCAATGATTTCCATACTCGTCTTTTCAATTTCTGCTGGTTTTACTATATTTATCGTTTCTAACATATCATGTCCTTCTTCATTTAACTGGTAAGATTTTTTCTAAAGATCTTCTTCATATTCTTCAATCTCAGCCTCCGAAAAGCTCGGAATCCCTGTATAGGCAGCCAGCGCATAATCCATAAACGAAAAGCACATTGCTGCTCCGGTGCCTTCCCCAAGACGCATATTGGCATAAAAATATGCCTGTAGTCCAAGCGCATCAAGCATCTGTTTTCCGGCCGGTTCATCTGAACAGTGAGATGCAAACAGATAATCCCTGACCGCCGGAGCCATCTCAAGCGCCATATATGCCGCAACAGAAGAAATAAACCCATCGATAATGATCGCCATTTTATAGTATGCTGCACCGAGATAGCATCCGATCAACCCGGCAACTTCCAAGCCGCCGATCTTAGACAGGATATCCAGCATATCCCGTTTATCCGGCTTATGAAAGTCAAGCGCATCTTCAATCACCTGAATTTTTTTCTCCAACGCCGCATCCGACAGGCCGGCGCCTTTGCCCGTCACCTTTTCAACCGGCTGATCCAGCAGACAGGCACAGATTGCAGAACTGATCGTCGTATTCCCAATTCCCATCTCACCAGTTGCAGCCGCCTGATAGCCGCGTTCTTTTAATTTTTTTATCACCTTGATCCCTACCGATATGGCCTGCACCGCCTCTTGTCTGCTCATTGCACATTCCCTGCGGATATTACCGGTTCCATACCGTACCTTTTTCTTCCATACAAGGTCCGAAGCAAGATCCGAAGAAATCCCGACATCTACCGGAATCACATCCGCATGTGCTGTTTTTGCGAATGGTGTGATCGAAGACGCTGTGACCATCATATTTTCCATCACCGATCTTGTCACTTCCTGACCGGTTTGTGTCACACCTTCTTCCACAACACCGTGATCGCCCGCCATAATGATGATCGCCCGTTTCGTAACAGATGGCAGCACCGTTTCCTGAATCGCTCCGAGCTGTGCAACCATATCTTCCAGCCTTCCAAGACCGCCGATCGGCTTTGCAAGAGTATTCCACCTCCTGCGGACAGCCTCTTGCCAGGATGTTTTCACAGGAGTAATTTCCGCTAAAAAATGTTTTAATTCTGACTCATTCATAATTCTTTTCCGTATCTGACCATTTTCATTTATGCTCTATTTTAGCATTTTTCATTAAAAAAAGGAAGCAGATTCCTCTGCTTCCCATGATTCATCTATCTCTTTCCTGCGAATGATCAATTTGCAGCTGCCTGAAGTTTTCTTGTCAGACCAATGCGATTTGTCTTATAGTGGAAGAACGGACGTTCACTCAATGCAAAAATATCTACCGGATATTCAAATTCATCCAGTGCTGCATAGACACCATCTTTGATATCCTCTACACTATATCCATCTTTTAATACCACATATAAATATGGAAGATAATATCCTTCATGATCTTTATCCGGAATAATTACAACGAATTCATCTTTGATTCCTTCGATTCCTGCATCGATCAGTTTGTTTTCCATCACAAGAGAGATTAAATTGCCGCCACCAAATCTGCGGGAATCTCCACGTGTTAAAATGTATACGATACCATCTTCGTTAATATATCCAAGGTCTCCGGTATGCAGCCATGTTTCACCATCTTCATGTACCATCAATGTTTTTGCAGTTGCTTCCGGATTATCGTATCCAAGCATGTTACCAGGGCCGCTGACACAAACTTCACCAACTTCATTGTAAGTTAATTCTTCAATCGTACCCGGTTTGAATACACTGATGTTATTCATCGGCATTGCAATTCCGATATTTCCATTTCCGTATGGATACTGAGCAGGGCTTGGGAATGTAATATTTGATCCTGCTTCGCTCTGTCCATAACTGGAAGTAAATGTAAATTTACATCCATGTTTGTCAAAGAACGCCTGTGCACGTTTTAACTGTCCGTTATTTGTCTGCTCACATCCTGCTCCTGCTGCTACAACATGAGACATATCATAATCTTCCGGAATACGGTCGCTCTTCATGATAATTTCTACAAACATAGGAATCAGAGGCCATAAATTCGGTTTATAACGCATTAATTCTAAATCAACATCTTCTACATCACAGAATGGATCCAAAATCAAAAGTTTATTGGATGACATCGGTGATAAGATCATGGAAACAACAACCGCTACCAGGCATGGAGGCAGGTTCGTCAATAACCATACCGGGCGGAAATCTCCGCCGGAACCATATGGAGCCATCTGGAAGATAATACCGATCATCGTTGCCGCTGAATGAATGACCTGTTTGGACGGACCTGTAGAACCACTTGTATAAGCACGGAATAATGGACGATTAATATCTTCTTGTGCATATACCTCGCCTTCGTATGTATCAGCCTGAGCAATAAACTCATCCCATGTAATCGTGAGACTGCCTTCCGCTCTTGTATCTGCATACTGTGCCTTAATGTAAGTATGAATATGTTCCGGCATTGAATCACAATCCGCATGATAATATGGGGATAAGAGAACAACTTTCTCTACACCTGCATCTGTATAAGCTTTCATATCTTCCTTCGTCAGGAAATCATGAGCAAAGATCACTTTTGCCCCCGCTTTGCTTACGGCTTCTACGTTTTCTTCAATTGTATTGTCACGGCACAATAAAGAAGCGCCAATAATCTCTGCTGCCAGTAATAAGCAGACAAATTCAGGAACCGCACGTAAAAATACCGGAATCTGATCTCCTTCTTTAAATCCTGCTGCTCTTAACGCTCTTGCAATAACTTCTGCTTCTTCAAATACTTCTTTCCATGAAATATCACTGCCATAATAGTGCATAGCAATTACGTCTTCACCTGGCATTGTGCGCTTTAAGTAATTCATCAATGTACACTTTGGTATCTGCAGCTGCTGAAATTCTTTTGGATAGTACTGCATCCATGGACGATCTATACTCGGTTTTCCTGTCAAAACTCGATTGCTCATTATTTATCTCTCCTTTTATTTGAATATTCTCAAGTCATTATATGAATTTTATTGACTTTTTGAAGTCTATCATAAAAGGAATATTTTGGCACGTGAATTTTATGGACAAAACTTGACAAACTTGATTCACATAATTCCATCATCTGTATTTTCCGTTTTAGAAAGCAGTAAAACAGCTTTCATGAAGTGGTCAATATTATTCAAGATTTCGGATTTTTCTTCGATCACAACATCTTTTTGATTATTCCAGATTTCATAATAGAAGCGATTAAACATTTCAACAATGACAGGCCGGTTCAGGATTGCAATATTATTCCGATAATGATAATTATCCAGACGCAGATAGCTGATTGCATTGGACATATACAAACTTTGCTGTTCCGTGCATTGGAAATTTGCAATAAAACGCCTCTGAACCATCTTCATTTCCATATTCTGATTTTTATTCAGTACATAAAGCAAGTATTTCATATAACGCATTCTCTGCATCGGCGTTAAAGTGACTTTATAGTTAAAGAAATCCAGTTCTCCGGAAACAACAAAATTGGTAAACGTAGATTCATATATCATGATCTGAACCTTGTTTTCTTCCAGTACATTTTTCAGAAGATTATGTATTCTGCGCAATTCTGCCACATCCATTTTCCATATCCGCATCGTATCAAGTTTTGATACGATTTCTTCAAACAGATCATCCGGTAGAAAACATTCTGCCATATGACCGATCAGCCAGCGCAGGTTCGTAGACAATACTGCCTGAATATAATTATATTTCACAAGCATGTCATGCATTGTCACGCTCCGAAAGAGCAGCATATCCTCACTGCACATGGATTTTACTTTGCCATATATCGTATTGCACGTCTCCGCATTTTCACTTGTAACGACCGACATACAGTGGTTATTATCAAACAACATACCCGAAATCACATAGGCGTCTTTTACCGCAAAGATTGCTTTTCCGTGTGCCTGAACGCTTTCATAAATATAAAAGTCAACATTGGAGAATCCAATCAACATATTCATAAAAAACAGCGGATCATACAGATAATCCCGCTCTCCGACTTCCATATTGATCAGCATAGAAAAATGGACTCCCGGATATTCTCTGTGAATAGAAAGATTCTCCCCTTCAATCCCAACTACCATCAGCCGATATTCATGCTCCAACGCAAGAATATCAATCGCAGCCGCGATTTCCTGAGACTTTACCCTCCTTAAGACCGGATGTTTCATTTTTATTATAAACTGAAGCAGCGGCAGTTCCAGAAAAAACGACGTATTGGGCGCTACCTCAACACCGGAAGCCCGCTTAATGTCTTTTGTATAATCATATTCCGCTTTTAAATTGTCATAAACAGCCCCGATCAGATCCTGATCTGACTCAACCAGATATTCATCATACAGCTCCCGTTTTCCTTCCGGATCGATTGTCTCTACGATACACTCACTGATTTCCCTTAATACTTTCTCTATGCTTTTTTCAGCAGGAAGCATTCTTCCGCTGATCCACTTGCTGATATAAGAAACATCATACTGAAGCCTTTGTGCAAGAGCGTTGTTTTTTAACCCCGCCCGCAGCATCAACTGTTCTAAAAGATCACTAAACCGATTTTTTGCATCCATCTTTCTACACATATCCCCTTTTACCTACTAATACTAACATTTTACCATATTTTACTCTATCCCTCAAGATAACGGATACAGATATGTCTGTGCTTTAAAAAGATTGGTAAAACGAAAAAAGGTGGTAAGAACGCTCATCTTCTTATCACCTTAAACAATAACACCTAATAAGGAGTACTTGATCTATACTCTTATTTGTCTACAAAAAGCATTATAGTAGATAGTTAAATAAATGTCAAACATTTTTCCGTCAAATTATTAGCAAATTTTTCATCGATCTAGTTCTTTCTTTGTACATTTTTACAAAAGCAGGATCATTCCATAAAGAAACAGCAAAAACAATATTTCTGCAAGCTCATTTCCCGCTCCCATAATATCCCCGGTAATTCCGCCTAAAATACGCTCAATATACCGGCGGAACAAAAAAATACAAAGAAAAACAAGCACAGAAGCTGCCAGCCCGGCAACACCGCAGACAATCGTTACAATGATCATCCCGAGCAGACTGCAGATCAGCACATCTTTGCCTCTTAAAGTTCCGATAAACAGTCCGAGACCATTTTCTCTGGCATAAACAGCCCGATAGCCGAGAATTCCCTGCACCATTTTCCCGCAAACCGGTAAAATGAGAAAGATCAAGCCGATGTCTTTGTTAAAAATATATCCAAGATAATAGAGGCCCAGGAAACGGAACGCAAGATCGAACACAACCGCGATCGCTCCATTGGTTCCCAACCGACTGTCTCTCATAATCTCCAACATTCGTTCTCTTGCTCTCGCAGAATAAATAGCATCTGCCGTATCTGCAAGACCGTCAACGTGAAAAGCCCCCGTTAAACAAATAAGTGCGAGCATTCCGGATAAAATGGCGATCGGACACGGTAAAATCAGCGACACCACCCAAAAGGCTGCGGCAGATAAAAAACCGAGCAAAAGACCGATCAGCGGAAAATATGCAATGCTTTTTTCCAGTTCCCCATCCTGTACTTCCCAGTTCATAGGAACCGGGATCCGCGTCATAAATCCGAGGGCAAGACAAAATCTTCTCAGCATTTCTCCTGCTCCTCCACGATTGCGTCACACATTCCCTTTGCGGTATATATTTTTGCCGTTTTTGTCACATTTAATCCATATTCCTGCATCGATGCCGTAGTAATCGGTCCAATGCTGACCAGTTTAGGCATAATGCCATCATAATCCTTTGTCATTGTTACAAAAGCTTTTACCGCGCTGCTGCTGCCAAATGTTACATAGTCCATCTTCGAAAGCTGTCTTAACAATTCTTCTTTCTTTCGTTCTTCGATCACCGTTTCATAAAGCGAAATCTCCTGAAAGGAAACATTGCTTTTTTTCAATTCTGTGCTTAACACATCCGATGCCTCTTTCGCACGAAATAAACCTACTCGGTCATCCGCACGGAGCAGCCGCACAAGTCCTTTGGCAAGATCCGCACTGGAAAAAGCATCCGGCATATAATCGCAGGAAAAGCCATATTTCCACAGTTCTCGTTCCGTCGAGCTGCCGATTACGGCAAATTTCAAATGCATGAGTCTTCTAAGATCGATCTGCTGTTCTTTGAGCTGTTCAAAAAAATATCGAACCCCGTTAGCACTTGTAAAAACCGCCCAAGTATAGGTATCCAGATGGCTCAGATCCGCCCGCAGCATTTTAGTATCAATCAGACGAAAGGCAACCGCTTCTCCACCCTGCCTTTGTATCTCTTCTGCCATATGTCCGGCAAGCTGAGCAGTTCCGGTGATCATGATCCTTTTGCCGAACAGCATCCCGCGTTCAAACCATTTTAAGTCTTTACCAAGTGCAGTAACTGTTCCAATTACAACAATCGCCGGCGGCTGAATATTTTGTTTCCGGCATTCTTCCTCAATATTTTCCAGATTCGCAAAAGCTGCTTTCTGTCTTGCCGTTGTTCCCTGCTGCAAGACAGCGGCAGGGGTTTTCGGATCTTTTCCGTACGCGATCAGCCTCGTCACAATATTGTGGAGATTGGAAAGTCCCATCAAAAAAACAAGCGTTCCTTCTTCTTGGGCTAAAATTTCATAATCAAATACAGAATTCCCGCGTTTTTCTTTGCTTTCATGTCCCGTGATAATGTGGATCGAAGAAGCGTGGGTCCGATGGGTAACCGGGATTCCGTTATACGCGGGAACTGCATATGCAGAAGATACTCCCGGAATGATCGTAAATTCAATCCCTTCTTCTTTTAATGCGATCGCTTCCTCCCCGCCCCTGCCAAAAATAAACGGATCTCCTCCCTTTAATCTGACAACATCAAAGCCCTGCTTCGCATAGCGGATCAGCGTGCGATTAATCTCGTCCTGTGGAAGATGATGATCTCCCGCACGTTTCCCGGCATAAATGAATATCGCATCCGATCTTGCTTCATTCAGCAACGACATAGAAATGAGACTGTCATATACGATCACATCCGCCTGTCTGACCGCTTCGATCCCTTTGACCGTGATCAGTCCGGCATCTCCCGGTCCCGCGCCAACAAGTGTTACATGTCCATATTGTTCATTTGGCATAATCGCTCCCCTGCCTTTCTTCCGGTTTCCTCTCCCGTTTTTCCTGTTATCTGTACATATTTTGGATGTTTTCCATCGTTTGCATACATCGCTTTGATGATCATCCGGTTTCCGTCCATTTTTGTAAAAGCAGCCGCCGGTGCATTGCATCCTCCGCCGATCACTTTCAGGATCGCTCTTTCTGCTTCCAGAATTTCCGCTGCCACAGGATCATGAATAGCCCCGATAAGTTCCTTTAAATCACCAATGCGTCCTTCCACTGCAAGAATTCCCTGCCCGATTGCCGGAAGAAATTGTTCCGGATCCAGATATTCATAGCAGACCCCTTCTTCTCCTGTCAATCCGGAGCGTTTTAACCCTGCTGCTGCCATAACGATCGCATCATACTCTCCGTTTTTTAATTTTTGCATTCTCGTATGCACATTTCCACGCAGGACCTTGATCTGAATTCCAGGATTCATCTGCCTTGCCTGCAGTTCCCGGCGCAGACTGCTCGTTCCAAGTACAGCGCCGTCCGGCAGATCGGACAGGCCGGTGCCGTCTCTTGTAATGATCACATCACGGGGATCTTCTCGTTCCGGTACCGCGCAGATACCGAGCCCTTCCGGAAATTCCATCGGAAGATCTTTGGCACTGTGCACCGCAAGATCGATCTTGCCAGCCAAAAGTGCCTCTTCCAGCTCTTTTGTAAAGACTCCTTTCCCGCCAAAAGAAGCAAGCGGGCGATTCTGATCCTGATCCCCTTTTGTAGACATTTTTACAATTTCAACCTGTAAGTTCGGAAAGAAAGACTTCAGCTTGTGTTTGACGATTTCCGTCTGAAGAAGAGCCAGTTTGCTTTTTCTTGTTCCGATTTTTATACTTCTATTCATATTTCTTTTCATATCCTCTTGGTGTTATCATTTTTCCGTTCATCACATAGGTCGCAGAATTCCCAATCAAAACAACACAAAACATATCCAGCGGCGCTTCCTTTATCCGCCCGAGTGTCGTAAGAAAAGAACTCTCTTCTTCCCTTCCCGCATGACGCACCACTCCAACAGGTGTGTCCGGACTGCGGTATTTCATCAGAATATCCGCTGCCTGCTCCACATATGCCGTTCTTTTCCGGCTTTTCGGATTATACAGACATACGATCATATCCGATATTCCGGCACAATCGATCCGCTTCATGATCAGATCAAGAGGCGTCATCAGATCGCTTAAACTGATAACAGAAAAATCATGCATCAATGGAGCCCCTAAAATCGCAGCCGCTGCACTGGCCGCTGTAATCCCCGGTACGACTTTAATCTCAATATCCGCCTGCATCTGCTGAGCGACCTCCATTACAATTCCAGCCATACCGTAGATTCCGCTGTCGCCGCTGCTGATAACCGCTGTTCGGTCATATTGCTGTGCCAGCTCGACTGCCATTCGGCATCTTTTGATCTCCTGCATCATCGGCGTTGCCAGATACTCTTTATCTGGAAACATTTTTTTGAGCAGTTCTACATAAGTCGTATAACCGACGATGATTTCCGCTTCCTCTATGGCTCTCACCGCCCGATTTGTCATATCCTCATATCCACCCGGCCCAAAACCGATCACTGTCAATCTTCCCATTGCCTGTTTCTCTCCTCTAATGATTGAAAAAATAGCTCCAGTCCTTCCGGCTGCGCACTGTCGCGGACTTGATAAAACAGCTTTCGCACCGCATGTTCCACACCTTTATTCCGGCTTTCTCTTTCCATAAAATTACATACGGTATCCATTGTATTTTGATAATGTTTAAAAATACGCCACTGCTCAAATTTATCTTCATAATTTTCCAGAATCAGCCCTGCCGCTTCTGCTTCTTTTTTCTTTTTTTCGTTATTTTCCCGGGCGATCAGTTCAAGATCATCAATATTATAATACCGAACATCATCCATATCTTTGATGCTTTTTTCCAAATCCATCGGAACAGCAAGATCGACAAGCACCCTCGGCTTTTTTGTCCGGATATGCTCTGAGAATTTCTGTTTCGTGATCGTATAGTGCGGACTGGCTGTCGCACTAATGATCACATCCATTTGATCAAAATATGAATATCGTTCCGAAAACGGGATCTGCACAAACGCCGCCCCGTGATGCCGTATATTTGTTCGCCGTGTCGTCGCGAACAGTTCTGTTCCTTCGACCGTTGCAAGATTTTTTAAAACGATCGATCCGATCTTTCCACTCGCTCCGATGACCATCACCTTTTTCCCGGATAAGCTGCCCAGTTCCCATAAAGCCGCCTTAACCGCCAGGCTCGCCGTAGAAACAGAAGTTTTCGAAAGCTGCGTATCCGTCTTCACTTTTTTGGCTCCAGTTACCGCATATCGAAAAAGTGTATTTAAATATACGCCGGTCGTTCCCGCATTCCGCGCCTGCTCATGAGCCTCTTTGATCTGCCCTAAGATCTGATCTTCTCCGATCACCATAGAATCCAGTCCGGACGCTACTTGAAACAGGTGATGACTTGCCTTCTGCCCCTCATAAAACCGCAGATAACTGCTGACATTTTCTTTATTATCCAGTCCTGCAGAACCCAGCAGCGCTTCCTGCATGACCGAAAATACATTCCTTTGCTCTGCACGGTCATTCCCGTAACAATATAATTCGGTACGATTGCAAGTCGATACCAATACGCATTCTTCAATCTCATGCTTCAAAACAAGTGTTTCCATCATCTGCTGCTGTATTTCTTTTGAAAACGCAAACTGTTTCCGAATGCTTAACGGCGCATATTGATAACTGACACTGATCAACTGAATACTCAATGTTCTGCCCTCCGATATTCATGCGAAAATGTTTTATCATATAATCTGGATAATTCGTATTCCTCTCCGAGAAAATCACCGACAACGATCAGCGCTGTTTTTTTAATGCCGGCATCCGTTACTTTCCGGGCAATATCAGAAAGCGTCCCCTGTACGATCTTCTGATTTTCCCAGGAAACCTTATATACAACTGCCGCAAGCGTATCCGGTCTGTATTCCTGCATCAGTTCAGCCGCAAGGCGGTCGATCATCCCAACACTTAAAAAGATGACCATCGTCGCATTATGCCTGGCAAGATCCCGAATGCTCTCTTTGGGAGGCATCGCCGTCCGGCCTTCCATCCTCGTCAGGATAACAGTCTGGCTGACTCCCGGAAGTGTATATTCCTTTTTCAATGCAGCCGCAGCTGCAACAAAGGAACTGACTCCCGGTATCACCTCATATGGAATTCCAAGCTGTTTAAGCGCATCCATCTGTTCCCTGTGCGCACCAAAAACGGATGGATCTCCGGTGTGGACCCGCGCGGTCACCAATCCATCCGCTTCTGCTTTCTGCATCACCGCAAGCACTTCTTCCAGCGTCATAGCAGCGCTGTTATAGATCGCTGCATCCGCCTTTGCATCTTTTAAAATCTCTTTATTGACCAGAGAACCAGCATAAATAATGACGTCTGCCCGGTCAATGATCTTTTTTCCTTTGATCGTCAGCAGATCCGGATCTCCCGGACCTGCTCCAATAAAATATACCATAACTATTTCAGACCTTTCACAACATCACATGTCTTTTGAATATCTTCCTCCGTATGCGCATCAGAAACAAACATCGCCTCATACTGAGACGGAGCGAGATAGATCCCATGTTCCAGCGCATATCCGAAATATCGGGAAAATGCCTCAGTATCCGAAGATGTCGCCCCATCATAATCGACAACCGGCTGGTCAGTAAAATAAGCACACAGCAACGATCCTGTCTGATTTACCTGGATCGGCTGTCCGGTGATCTTTCCTCTCTCTCTTAAGGCATCCGCAATTTTTCTTGCACTCGCATCAATTCTATCATAAATCTTCGGATCATCTCGTAAAATTTCCAGTGTTTTGATCCCGGCAGCCGTTGCGATCGGATTTCCGGAAAGCGTTCCGGCCTGATATACTTTTCCTACGGGAGATACATGATCCATGATCTCTTTACGTCCGCCGTAAGCTGCCATTGGCATTCCGCCGCCGACGATTTTCCCAAGCGTCGTCATATCCGCTCGAATACCATAATATTCCTGCGCTCCTCCAAGAGCAAGACGAAAACCGGTGATGACTTCATCAAAGATCAAAACAGTACCGTTTTCTTCCGTAATATCCCGCAAAAACTGTAAAAATCCGGGTTTTGGAGGTACGACTCCCATATTGGCGGCAACCGGTTCAACGATCAGCGCTGCGATCTCATCTTTATTTTCTTCAAATAACTCCCGAACAGAATCTTCATTATTATATAAAGCAACTAAAGTTGTCTTTGTATAGCCTTCCGGCACGCCCGCACTGTCCGGAACGGAACTTGTAAGTGCTGCCGAACCGGCTTTTACAAGCAGTCCGTCAGAATGGCCGTGATAGCATCCTTTAAACTTTATGATCTTATCCCTTCCGGTATATCCTCTTGCCGTACGGATCGCAGACATCACCGCCTCTGTTCCTGAGCTTACAAGGCGCATCACTTCCATCGACGGCATCATTTCCCGGATCATTTCCGCGATCATCGTTTCTCTCTTTGTCGGGGCGCCATACGTCAGACCGTCGATGGCCGCCTTCTGAACCGCTTCTACGACTTCCTCCCTTGCGTGACCGAGAATTCCCGGACCATAGGAGCAGACGTAGTCGATCAATTCATTTCCATCGACATCATAAATCTTGCTTCCTTTTGCATGATCAATGAAAAGCGGCGTTCTTCCAACCGAACCGTAGGCGCGGACCGGTGAATTTACCCCGCCCGGCATTACTTTTACTGCCTGTTCAAATAACCGTTTTGATGTATCAAAATTCATAGCGTTTCCTCACATTATCTTTCTTCCATAAAAGTATTTTCATCATACAATTTCACTGCATAAAAATCAAGGTGTACGAAGGGAATCTTTTACAAAACGTTCCACCATCTTTATTTCTTCCGGTGCGATGCAGTTTTTCTCTGTCTGCTCTTCCACCATCCGGATACATTCTCCAAGCTCCATCCACCGGACACTCTCCAGTTCTTCTTCCTGGATGTGAAAAACCTCTGCCTCCCGGTCAAACCATATCACATAGACGTTGCTGATCTGTCGGTCGATAAATGGCTGTCCGTAAAAGACTTCATCATGATATACCGTCCGCCTTCCACACAGATGCAGATCTTCTTCTCGTGCCGTAACTCCCAGTTCTTCTTTTAATTCCCGAATTGCGGATTCCTCATAGCTGCATCCAACAGGGATATGACCGGCGCTCGACGTATCATAGCATCCCGGATAGGCATCTTTATCCGCACTTCTTTTTTGTACAAGCACTTCGATCCTGTGATCCTTTTTTCTTACCAGCCACACATGCGAAGTCCGGTGCCAGATCCCTTCTCTATGCGCTTTTGAACGTTCCACAACTTCTCCTGTCGGTTCTCCGTTCTTATCTACAACATCTAACCATTCCAAAACTATCATCTCCTCATACTGTATCACCAGCAAACATCAATATAACGAAAAATCGGCAGCCGGATCGGCCGCCGAAATGTACGATACTGTTTTAACTTTCCACGCGGTTCAGATAGCGTTCCCAACTGAAAACCGCTTTTTCAAATTCTACTTTTAACTCATAAATATCTGTAGACGTCTTATCATACTGATCTTCTCCCGGAAATTCGATTTCCATATCATAAATCTGCTTTCCGTCTTTTTCGGAGTCTTTCTCCATCGAGAACAAATATACATCTACACATTGTGGCAGGAGAGCATCTAAAGTATCCTGATCCAGTTCCTGATCCGGTTCTTCACTTAAAAGCACTTCGTTGGCATCATAATACTTATATCCTTCTTTGATCCCGGAAAGAATCTTTCCTTCTTTTAGACGGACCGTTGTCGGTCCTGCATAGCTTTCGGTATAATTCGTATTCTGCGAATTCCCTGCCTTTACGATCAGCGCTTCCAGTTCCAGATATAACTGTCCTTCCTGCACTTCAAACTTTTTCACGACACAGTCGTCAAATGAAAACTTGTCGATCTCATTCACTGATTCAAATCCCATTGTTTTTACTCCTTTGTTATGCTACTCCAAGTATAACACACTTTTCGTTTCAAAACAATTTCCGGATCGTTTTCATCCTCTATTCTGCAACATAAATGTTGACATCATCCTGTCTGGAACTTGCTATGATATCATTTCTGATCCCGTATACCACATTAGAAATAACGTATTCGCCATCATTAATATAGACTTCTACGATATTTTTTCCTACATAAATGTCCAGATGCGCACTGCCATTGATTTCCGGCGAAGCAAACTGAGAACATCGATCCTCAAATCCCGCAAATACTTCTGAACGATCCGTTTGGATCTTATGGTCTGCATATGTGATCTGGTATCCTCCGACATTGAGCCAGTCTCCTTCTTCCATATCCATGGACAGATAATAGCATTCTTCCTCTATATCCTGCATAGAAGAAATCTTCTTCGTAAACTTGTTTTTCACATTCGGATGAATCCGGAAGTAAATATGTCCATCCTCTACTTCAACGATTCTAGGGAAACAGAACATTCCATTCCATTTTCCATCCACTGCTTGCGGCATGCGAAGCCATGCGATCATGACTCTCCGGCCTTCTTCATCCACGGTTGATTGTGGTGCGTAGAGGTCAAAACCATAATCAATAAACTGATACGTATCCGGGATTTCCATATGACATGTCTCTTCATCAAAATCAACGAGCGTACAAACTGCCTGATTCTCCTCGATCCCTTCGTCTTTCATGATCCCCATCGGCGAAAAGATTAACACATCCCGATCGTTTACCTTAAAATAATCCGGGCATTCCCACATCCAGCCATAGCCTTCCCGGCTCACCTGGTTCGCATAAGTCCAGTCATAGAGATTATGACTCTTGAAGAAAAGGAGTTTTCCGTTCCTTTCTTCACTCGTTGTGCCAAGCACCATATACCAGGCATCTTTTCCTCTCCATACTTTCGGATCTCTCGTATGCGTCGCATCTCCGAGCTTCTTATCCATGATCGGATACATGATTACTTTTTTATCATTTAAATTATCAAATTTCATGCCATCGTCGGATGTGATCATCATCTGAGATGACTCAAATCGATCCTGAACACACGCATGAATATTATCAGGATCTATTTCTGTATAATGAACTCCCGTATAAAATAAAAACATCTTTCCATCGTGTTCAATCGAACTTCCTGAAAAACAGCCATCTTGATCCGGATATTTGCTGGGAAATAAAGCGACTCCTTTATGTTCCCATGTCACAAGATCATCGCTGACCGCATGTCCCCAGTGCATCTTTCCCCACCTTGGTTCAAACGGAAAATACTGGTAAAACAAATGATACTGTCCTTTGTAGTAAATAAATCCATTCGGATCGTTAATCCAGTTTCCTGGAGCCTTTAAATGTAATTTCTGAGTCATCGCTGTACACCTCTGGTCTAATCTAAAATACTGCTGATCATGATAAAATCCATAAAGTAACCGGTTACTTTAGTTTTATATTAACATCGGAATGTTTTATCGTCAACACCTATTTTATTTTTGTTATTTTGTACAATTTTGACCGTTTGTTTTTGTGCTATTTTTATATTTTTCTTAAAGTAACCGGTTATTTCTTGTTTTTTCATCTGGATTCTACTAAAATAGGAAAAAAGAAAACATTTTTATAGGGAAGGGGTTACCTATGGCAAAAAAGACAATTACTTTTGACGATATTGCGCAATATACGGGATTTTCCAAAACAACGATTTCCCGTTATTTTAACCGACCGGATTCTCTGACGAAAAAGAATCGGAAGAAAATCGCGGATGCTCTGGTGGAACTTGATTATCATGAAAATAAAGTAGCACGCATCCTTGCAAATGGAAGAACCGAATTTATCGGAATCATCGTACCGAATTTATCTCTTCATTATTATTCCTCCATGCTCGATGCTATTCTTTCGACTTACGAACGATTTGGCTATAAATTCATCGTATTTTCCGGCAATGATCAGGAAGAAATGGAACGCCAGTATATGAAGGAGCTGTTCGCATACCAGATTGAAGGGCTGATCGTAATGAGTCATACGATCCCATCGAAAGAACTTGCTTCTTATGATATTCCGATCGTTACGATCGAACGCGAAGATCTCTATACAAACAGCGTCAACACCGATAACTATCTCGGCGGTGTACAGGCTACCCGGATACTTTATGAAGCAGACTGTGATATCTATATCCATGTCAATTCTTCGTTATCTGAAACTATGCCTAGTTATGGACGTATCCGCGGCTTTTCTGATACATGTGCGGAGCTTTCCCTGGAACATCAGATTTTTTCCAGAGAACTCGGCAGCAGCTATGAGCAGATGGAAGATTCCATCCATGAATTTTTCAATACCGTGGATACGCTTTATCCATCTAGGCGAAAAGGGATTTTTATGCCGAACGATACGTATGCTAATATCTTCTGCAATCTTCTTTTTCGAAAGTATCGTACTTTTCCGGAGGAATATTGCGTAGTCGGCTTCGATAATTCCCCGGTATCGAGAAATTCTATGATCCCGATCAGCACGATCGGACAACAGATCGACTTGATCGCCGCTTCTGCCGTGGAGATTCTGGATGATCAGATCAAACAGCGGAAAGCAGGAACAGCAGACAAAAATCAGGGGCTGATTCATAAGGTTATTCCACCGGTGCCGGTTGTTCGGGAGACAACGAAAAAGCGATAGAATTTAAATGTCGGTCTCTGGCTGCCTCCCCGGGGGATTGGAACAGTAGGATTTGGAACCCTTCTACGGTGCAGAATGTGGTATTGGGATTTTGAGCGGTAGGATTTTGGGCCCCTCTACGAACCTAAATGGACGCACCTGGATTTGGAGCGGTAGGATTTTGGATCCCTCTACGGACCTAATCGGACCCACCTGGATTTGGAGCGGTAGAAATTCACAGGCGCCTACCGCTTATTTTCCAGCAAGTTTGATTTTTGTCCGTAGAAATTCGGCGGTTTCTACGGACTCAAATCCAACAAGCTTGGATTTGATACGCAGAGGCGGGCTAATTTCTACGGATCAGAATGTGGGGATTGGGATTTTGAGCGGTAGTCCTGCGCCCTCCTACGGATGAGAATGGGCTCACTTGGATCCGGAGCGGTAATGCCGCGCCCCTCTACGGATCAGAATAGGCTACTTAGCTCTGGAGCGGTACTCCCGTACCCTTCTACGGATGAGAATGGACCCAACTGGCTCCTGAGCGGTAGGATTTTGGCCCTCTCTACGGACTCAATCGGCCCACCTGGATTTTGGGCGGTAGAAATTCACAGGCGCCTACCGCTTATTCTCAAGCAAGTTTGATTTTAGTCCGTAGTAATTCGGCGGTTTCTACGGACTCAAATCCAACATGCTTTGTTTTGATACGCAGTGGCGGGGCAATTTCTACGGAGTAATATAAAGGCACTTCGATTTTAAGCGGTATTTCACCCTGATTTTCTACGGATTCATTTCAATCATTTTCCAGATTCGGCTGTATTCAGGTAAAAAATCCCGCAAGATTTTATGCTTTTGATCGGCATTTGGTCTGTTTATAAACAAAACACGCAATAAGGTGCAGAACCATTCCCTGTCCTGCACCTTATTTTCATTCTTTATTTCATTTTCACCAGATGACCGCTCTCTTATTCCTCCCTCAGCGATCTTCGCAGCCGACTCAAAGTCACCGGAGTCATTCCCAGAAAAGAAGCAACATGTCTGTTGCTGACCCTGTTGATCAATCCCGGATATTCTTCCAAAAACCACTG
>DVKZ01000116.1 GCA_018715775.1 Candidatus Fimousia stercorigallinarum
GCTCAATAAATTCATTCGTCCTCATCATCTGCATAATAACAGACTGCATCGTACTTTTTCGGTACATTTCAAAAAAACGAGGATCCATCCGCTGAGCAGCCGGACAGCCATAGACAGCCTCATAAACCATCGGCAGAATCTGATGCTTCTGTGCCATCTGAAATAATTCCATCCACGTCTGAGGCTGAATATCCATATCCCATAAAACCTGTTCATTCTTCAGTGCAGCTCTTAGTGCATCTAAAAATAATTTTTCTGTCATTTTCTATTCCCTTTTATTTATTCAAAACTCCAAATAATAACACCAGAATATTATAATCGTTCTTTTTCTCAGAAACAATAGAAAGTTAAAAAAAATACAAAAATCCGTTAAATTTTGTCGAACCCACTGTTCCATTTCCTGCATTTTTATTTATCATAGCCGCATTTTTTTGAAATAATATAGCGCGGACGGCCTTTGATCTCATCATAAATCCTTGCAATATAATAGCCAATGATCCCAAGGCTCATCATAATGATGCTTCCGGTAAACAACTGAATAATAATCACCGTCGTAAATCCTTCGAGCGCAATTCCTCCGATCTTTTGGAACAGCGCAACCGTTCCTAAAATCAGAGAGAACAGCAGCATGATCCCGCCAAGCACAGTGACGATCTGCATCGGCGCCGCTGAAAAGGAAGCGATATTTGAAATCGCATATTTCATCAAAGACCAGGTTGTCCATTTCGTCGTTCCTTCCTCTCTCTTTGCAACATCGAATTCAACCGAAGCCGTTTTAAAACCGATCCAGGAAGACAATGCCCGGAAAAACGCTTTCTGTTCACGCATATTCAGCAGTACATTGACCGCCTGACGGTCAAGCAATTTAAAATCCGAAGCTTTTTCCATATCTACCTGCGCCGCTTTACTGATGATGTGATAAAAACATGCGGCTGCAAAAGAATGAAATTTCGACTCTTCCCCACGATCCGCTTTTATTCCCTCGATCACTTCATATCCTTCCTCCCAGAGGCGATACATCTCTATGATCTTTTCCGGCGGATGCTGCAGATCACAGTCGATCACAACGACACAGTCCCCTTCTGCATACGCAAGTCCCGCAAAGATCGCCGACTCTTTTCCGAAATTTTTGGAAAAACGGATCCCCCGGATCTTATCATCTTCCTTTGCACGGCCGTGAATCCGCTTCCACGTTCCATCCGTTGATCCATCGTCGATAAACAGCAGTTCATAGGCAATCCCTTCCCGGATCAACGGCTCCTCAATCGCATCTGCTGCCTTACCGATCATTTTTTCTTCATTATAAGCAGGTATCACTACTGATAACATAGCAAAACTCCTTTTCATCCTCTTACGGTTCCAGATCAACTGTCACAACTTCCGGAACATTGTTCCATCTTGGAATCTGTTCCGTGCTGCCAAGCCCTCTCGACAATACCATAACTTTATTTTGATCTTTTGAATAGAACAAACCATCAGTCCATTCCGGGAAAAATCCCTGATCTGGCGCATAAAGACCTCCAATGAATGGCAGCTTGATCTGTCCGCCATGAATATGCCCGGAAAAAACACAGTCAATATCCCAACTGCTGATCCCATCATTTTCAACCCAACAATGAGGCATATGACAAAGCAATATCGTATAACGATCTGTATCTTGAAAATCCGAAAGAAAAGCACACTCTTGCGGATCCGCTTCTCCTGTTTCCAAAAACTCTGCAGGAACACAATAACCATAAAGTCCTCCGATGCGGAGCGCCTGTCCTTTCACAGTAATATCTTCATAGCCAAATTCCAAAACTTTCGTTCCGGTCTGCTCAAATAATGCCTGAATATCTTCTCCGTACCGCTCTTCATATTCCTTCTCATGATTTCCATAAGAAAAATACACCGGAGCGATCACATTCAATCTCTCTAACAAAGAAACCGCAATATCCGTCCGTTCCTCATCCGAATTGAGCAGATCCCCCGTCACGAAGATCAGATCCGGATGCTGCGCTTCCACGAGATCGATCAACTCCTCATTTCCATCACCAAACTCACTGTTATGAAGATCCGTCAACTGTACAATGCGAACAGAATCCTCCAATTTCCCTGATTCAATTGCATAATCCGTTACCGTTAAATGATGTTTGGATATATAATACTCATATCCGATAAAACCAGACAAACATATGAGAACCAGGAACAAAATGACGATCCTGATCCAAAATCTTTTCCTCATTTTCATATCTTTTCACTCCCTCCGGATATTCTTTTACAGAATACCCCAACGAAAAATAGCCAGATTTTGTACTATGCAAAATCTGACAATGAACTTTTCCATCTTTCCCCTTATCTTTTGTATAATCATGCATATTATACTCTAACTTATCGCGAATTGCAAGTTTCCTTCCTTCGATAAAAAGGCTTTTGCACCGGTAATATTCTCCAGTGCAAAAGCCTCTTTCTATAATTTCACTTTTTCTTTTCCGGACCATCCTGAATATAGATTGACTCTCTTACCATCTATTTTTGTATTTTTATATGTGCGGATTTTTACATAATAGGTTTTCTTCTTTGTTAATTTGCTGATCTTCTTTGCCGTAACAGCAGCATCCTTCACATATACTTTCTTTGCATTTTTAAATGTTTTACTCGTAGAATAACAAATCTGATATCCACTGATCCCGGACTTCTTCTTCCAATATACTTTCATCGAAGTGCTGCTTGCTTTCTTCAGCTTCGTAATCGCAGTTTTGGGCAGTGTTTCCTTAATCTGAACTTTGACCTTGATCTTACTTGTTTTATTTCCGACTCTGCATGCGACTGTAACTGTGCCTGACTTTTTCACCTTCACTCTTGTAGAGACATCTTTATAAGATCTATTGTAGACTGCACGGCTTAAGATGGTCTCTTCTTCCAGGATTTCCAAAACATCCGGATTCGATGATTTCCACACAGCCGGCGCCGTTGGATAATTTTCCTTAAATACGTCTGAATATACTGCCTGAACCAAATTCGCCTCTTTCTTTTCCTCAAATATATAAGAGGTTGAGCCGCTTATTTTACTGATATTGGATTTTACTCCGATATCCAGATTATAAACACGAAAAACATCTTTCGCCGTATTCCAGCGGTTCATCACAAGAAAATGTCCCAAATCGGACTCTACATAATGACACCATGTGATCGTATTCCCTTTTACCGAAGGTTCCGATGTACAATAAAATCTCTTATCCATGCTGCCAGATTTTTGTATATTCCCTTTTGAATCAATGATCATGTAGCAAGTCTTATCGTTTTCCGATTCATCTTCTATTCCATAAAGCAGGAAAAAGCGGTCATCATTCACCTTTATCAGTTCCAGATTCTTCACTTCCACATCTTTATAAGATGTTAGCCATTTGAATGTAGAACTCTGCAGGTTTTTATTGATCACACTGACAAAAACATTGTTCCCGCCTTCATAATTTTCAAAGTCACTGTCGGAAGAAAACTGATCCTG
>DVKZ01000117.1 GCA_018715775.1 Candidatus Fimousia stercorigallinarum
TTGGTTTCTTTATTATTACAGCAAAAGTGCTTGACTGTAGCGGCTATATGGATCGACTGCACCCCCTGGATCAAAGAGGAGGCGAGTTCTGCCGCCAGCAGCGGATCCTCGGAATAATACTCAAAATTTCTGCCGCATAATGGGTTTCTATGAATATTAACTGCCGGCGAAAGCCAGACGGACATATTGTTCTCTTTTACTTCTTCTGCCGCTGCAAGGCCGACCCGGTAAAGCAGATCGCGATTCCACGTCGAAGCAAGCTGTGTTGCGATCGGCCATGCGGTCGTATAGATCTCACACTCCGACAAGATCCGAAGTCCCGCTGGTCCATCTGCTGTCATCACATTTGGCACACCACATTCTTCGATATTTCCCCATCCGTAAGTATTCGCAGCACCGGTGTTTGGTTGTCCGCCAAGAATGCGGACAAGCTCTTCCTCACTCAGCCCAGCCGTAAATTCATCCAGGCTGATCCTGCCTTCCGCAACATCGATCAGCTGCGGACGCGTATTCTTTTCATCGAGAATTCTCCTGCTCTTACCGACTACGGCAGGTGCGGCCGCTTTTAAACACTCAGGATCCCAGCCGAGCACATTCTCCATACAGTCATATGGCTGTGTCTGTGGCAATGCCTCATAAGAGCCATCTGCCCGAAGCCGTTCTTTCAACTGACTTGGCGCACACCGTCTATGTAGTGTAGAAACGATCCGATCCTCTTCTATCTGCCATGTATAAGTAATTTTTTTCGCATCCCGTACATTATCTCCAACATAAAAACCATACGTTCCTTTTTCAAGTACATAAGAAGATGCTTTGATCTTTCCCAGATCGTCATACGATGCCATCTCAGCAATTGTAATTTCAAAAGTCAGAACCTGTTCTTCCTGAGGCTGTAACATTTTTGTTTTTTCAAATGCGAGCAGAACACGTTTTGGTTTCCCCAAAACTCCCTGTGGTGCCTCGCCATAAATCTGCACAACTTCTTTTGCCGGAAATCCTCCTGTATTTTTCACACAGATGTCCAAAGAAAGGACGCCATCTTCTTCCTGTTCTCCGGTTACCTCGATAGAAAAATCCGTATAAGTAAGTCCATATCCAAATGGATAATTTACCTTTACAGCTGCTCCCGGAATCGTTTCAAAATAGCGATATCCTACAAAAATATCCTCGATATAATCCACATACATCGGCGATTCATGAAATCCGGCTGTCGATGGATAATCCTCCAGACCGGACGCCAATGTATCCGGCAGTTTTCCGGACGGGCTTTCCACACCAAGAAGGAGATCTGCGATCGCTGTCCCTCCTTCCATTCCACCCTGCCATGCAAGAAGAACTGCAGAAATCTTCGGATCATCTACAAACCAGGAGGTATCCATGACTCCTCCGATATTCAGGATAACGATCGTATCTTCAAATGTTTCGGTTACCGAAGCAATCAGTTTTCTTTCCTCTTCCGTCAGATAATAGTCGCTTTCTCCAAAAATTTCTTCACTCTGTCTTGACTGAATTTTCTCCGATTCTTCCTGCCCTTCATAATATACCGATTTTCGATCCCAGCCTTCTCCTGAAAAGCGACTGATCACAATGATGGCTGTATCCGTGTATGCTCTTGCTTCCTTCAGCAAATGTTCCGGCAGCTTTGCCTCTTTTAACAGCCCCGGCAGCATTCCTTTTTTATATTGTTCTTCCACATATTCCCTGTAAAAAACAGACAGTGGAGTATAACACTCCACTGTCTTGTCCTGAAACGCCAATCCGTCATATAAATTGTGAACATGAGATACGGTTACATCTCCGCTCCCACCTCCACCTTTTACATAATCAAATACACCTTTCCCAAATAATGCTAATTTTTTTTCAGGAGATAGCGGAAGAGTCTGTCTGTCGTTTTTCAGCAGCACCATACCCTCACGGGCTGCTTCTCTGGAGAGTTCCAGATGTTCCTTTGAGGCTGTTACATATGGTCTGTCTTCATATAATGGTCTGTTCGGGCAAAATCTGGCTCTTTTCCAACGTTTCATCATGCAGTGCCTCCTCGTTTATTTCTGTTTCAGCCAGTAGAAGCCATATCCAGGAATATCAACTCCTTTGACATCAACTTCTTTTCCTGTAAACACATCAACATACGTGTCTTTTTCATGCAGCCACGCTGTCTTGTCAAATTCACTGAAATTGAACAATCCGATCATCTTATCTCCGTCATAATATCTTCCGATGCATAAGATCGCAGGATCATAAGTTTCAATCGTCCACATGTCTGCGTTCGACATAAATGCCTTCTCCGCTTTCCGTTTTTTCTCTAATTCAGAAAGTCCGTTAAAGATCTTCGCTTCTACAGAATCCGGATCATCGATTTTAGCCGCAAGATCCCATCTCATCTTTCCACGGTGGATATATCTGGAATCCGTTGCTTTATTCGGATCGTCCTTATATGTATAATCGTTCAGCTGTCCGATCTCATCGCCGCTGTATAACACCGGAATACCGGACTGCATAAACATATATGCATGCAGCGTCAGATCATACTGGATCGCTTTTTCAAGTGCTGCTTCATCTTGTTCATAGAGCGCCTTTTCAATTCCACACATTGATGCTGTGGTTGCACAGAAACGAGCATCCTGTGTTACAGGATCCCAATTGTATAATTCGCCGCGGCTGTTGCTGTCTCCTGCATATCCCTGGAAGTAATCATTCAGATAACGTTTATGGGAAATCTCACCGATTCCGTCTTGTCCCAAAGTATCAAAATCAAGTCCCCAGCCAATATCGTCATGGCAGCGCAGATAATTCAAAAATACATAATCTTTTGGCAGCCAGCTAACGATATCCAGCTGTTTTTTCAGCAGCCTTGTATCTCTGGTAGCCACAGTATGCCATGTCGTTGCCATCGTTGTAACATTATAAAGCATATGACATTCCGGTTTATCAACGGTTCCAAAATATGGGACAACTTTTGCAGGCTCCATAACAACTTCACCAAGAAGAAGCACAGACGGACATACGATTTCACAGATCATCCTCATCATACGCACGATCGTATGCACCTGCGGAAGATTTCGACAGGAAGTGCCGATTTCTTTCCAAATATAAGGAACTGCATCCAGACGCACAACATCAATACCTTTATTTGCAAGGTATAAAACGTTATACATCATCTCGTTAAATACACGAGGATTCTTATAATTCAGATCCCATTGATATGGGTAAAAAGTGGTCATAACAAAGTGCTTGCATTCATCCAGCCATGTAAAATTGCCTGGTGCGGTTGATGGAAATACCTGCGGAACCGTTCTTTCATACTGTTCCGGAATCCAATAATTATCGAAGAAGAAATATCTGCTCATGTATTCTCCATCGCCTTCCAAAGCTTTCTTTGCCCATTCATGTTCCTCGGAAGTATGGTTCATAACAAAATCCATACAGATATTGATATTCTTATCATGACATGCTTTCGTCAGATGTTCAAGATCATCCATCGTTCCCAGATCCGGTCTTACGGTTCTGAAATCTTTTACCGCATATCCACCATCGGACTTTCCTTCTACCGTATCCAAAAATGGCATTAAATGGATATAATTCACATTACATCTCTCGATATAATCCAGCTTCGATTCTACCCCTTTGATATCGCCTGCAAAATTATCGATATATAACATCATTCCCATCATGTCATTCTTCTTGTACCAATTTGCATCTGCTTCACGATCAGCATCGATCTTCTTCAAGTCGTCATTCCGCTCCTCATAAAAACGATAAAGGCGATCACATAATTCTTCAAACATCTCATCGTTTCCATAAAGCTCAATATAAAGCCACTTTAGCTCATCAAAATGACGTTCCATTCTTTTTTGAAAAACAGCATCCTTTGTTTTTGTACTACTCTCCATAAAAATTCCCTCCATATGTAAAACTTTGTTCTCTTAATACGATCACAAAATATTTTTTTCATTATAACGTTTTTCCTCTTTTCAGTAAAGAGTAATAATGTACAATAAATTCTGTTTTTTTTGTAGCATGTCATATATATCAAAATAGCAGTTTCTTGCTATAATGTTTATGATAGCTAGTTTATACATTTTTTACGGAGGCACACAATATGGCAATCAGGTTTTTAGAAAGCACGAAAACATTTATACTTGAAACCAAACAGACAACCTATCAAATGAAAATAAGCAAGTATGATTATTTACTTCACCTTTACTATGGAGAAAAAATTCCTGACGCAGATTTAAGTTATCTGATTCAGCCAAAAGACCGCGGTTTTTCTCCAAATCCATATGAGGCCGAATATGATCGAACATTTTCCCTGGATGTTTTTCCTCAGGAGTTTTCCAGTGATGGATGCGGTGATTTCCGAAAGCCAAGTATTGAAGTGAAAAACGGTGATGGAAGTACTGCATTTCTCGGAAAAGTAAAAAAATACCGCATTTATTCCGGTAAATATTCCATTCCGGGACTTCCTTCTTTATTTGCGACAAATGACGATACCGTGGATACCCTTGAAATCACATTATGGGATGAAGCATCGAGTGTCGCTGTTGTTCTTCTCTATAGCGTTTTTGAAGAAAAGAACATTATCACAAGAGCGGTTAAAGTTTTAAACCAGAGCGCCCATACAATCTTTTTGAACCGGATTATGTCAACGACTCTGGATTATATGGAATCCAATTATGATTTTATACATTTTGCCGGCCGTCATACGATGGAACGAAATCTGATCCGCACACCGCTTCGTCATGGAGTACAGAGTATCGAGAGTATCCGGGGTGCATCCAGTCATCAGCATAATCCTTTTGTGATTTTATGTGATCATGATGCTGATGAAGACCGCGGAGATTGTTACGGTTTCTCTTTTGTATACAGCGGCAACTTCCGCTGTGAGATTGAAAAAGATCAGTTCGATCAGACACGTCTTTTATTCGGTATCAACCCCAGAGGTTTTTGTTATCGATTAAAATCCGGAGAATGTTTTGATGCGCCGGAAACGGTACTTGCTTATTCCAACCAGGGATTTGCAAAATTATCACATCTGTATCACGATATTTACCGCAACAACCTGTGCAGAAGCCATTTTTCTCACATGGAACGTCCGATCGTGATCAATAGCTGGGAAGCAGCTTACTTTGATTTTGATGACGATAAATTATTGAATATTGCCAAAGAATCTGTTGATATGGGCGTTGAAATGTTCGTATTAGATGATGGATGGTTCGGTAAACGTGACAGTGATTTTTCCGGTCTTGGCGACTGGGAGACAAATACCACCAAGATCAAACGCGGTCTGACAGAATTTGCAAAGGAGATCAACAAGCTGGGCTTAAAATTCGGGCTCTGGGTAGAGCCGGAGATGGTTTCTGAAGACAGCAATCTTTACCGCACACATCCGGAATGGTGTATGCACATCGAAGGACGTCACCCGGTAAGAGGACGTCACCAGCTCGTATTAGATCTATCCAAAAAAGAAGTTTGCGATTATCTGATCAATACATTAAATCATATTTTAGACAGTGCCAATATCGAATATATCAAATGGGATCTCAATCGTAACATGACCGATGTGTGGTCTTCCGGCACTGACGTTGAAGGTCAGGGTGAAATTTATCATCGTTATATGCTGGGACTTTACTATATCTTCGATCAGGTAATTCTGACACATCCGGATATCTTATTCTGCGGATGCGCCGGTGGCGGAGGACGCTACGATCCGGCTATGCTATATTATTATCCGGAAGTATGGTGCAGCGACAATACAGATGCAATCAACCGGATAACGATCCAATACGGAACTTCTTTTGTATATCCGATCAATACACTTGAATCTCATGTATCCGTATGTCCAAATCACCAGACGGGACGTACAACACCGTTTGATACCAGAGGAACCGTTGCAATGGACGGCATCCTCGGCTACGAATTAGATTCAACAAAACTGACGGCAGAACAAAAAGCTCTCTGCAAACAACAGATTGCAAATTATAAAAAATATTACCGCCTGATTGCTGATGGAGACTATTACCGGCTGACCAATCCGGAAAAAACAAAAAAATTCATGGCATGGCAGCACGTTTCAAAAGATAAATGTTCGTCTCTTGTAAGCGTTGTCATAACGTATAAAGAATCAAATGAACCGCAAAGATATGTGAAAATCAAAGGACTGCTTCCGGATCAGTTCTACACGATCGAAGGCGAGAATGGCGTATATTCCGGACGTGCACTTATGAAAGCCGGAATCCCTCTTCCTGATATCGGAGAATACGAATCCATTCAATATCATATTACAGCTGTATAATGACAAAAAAGTCCCGGCTTTGTGCCGGGACTTTCTTTTGTCATCTGATCTTCGTCCTTTGACTTTTTTATAGACTCGAAAGAACTATTTTGCCCATCCATAGGAGCATTTTACTGCTTTCTTCCATCCGGATAATTTTTCTTCACGTTCTTCATCATTGATCTGATTGCTGAATACGCGGTCAATACCCCAGTTTGCTACAACATCTTCTTTACTTGACCAATATCCGACAGCAAGACCTGCAAGATATGCAGCTCCCATAGCAGTTGTTTCTACGCATTTTGGACGGTTAACGTCTGCATTCAGCATATCCGCCTGATACTGCATCAAGAAGTTATTTGCACTTGCTCCACCGTCAACTTTTAATGCCGAGAGTTTAATTCCGGCATCTGCTTCCATTGCTTTTAATACATCATTTACCTGATAAGCAAGAGATTCCAAAGTTGCACGAATAATATGATATTTATTTACACCACGTGTAATACCTACAATCGTTCCACGAGCATACTGATCCCAATGAGGTGCTCCAAGACCTGTAAATGCAGGTACAACGTAGCAGCCATTTGTATCTTTTACTTTTGTAGCCATATATTCAGAATCTGGTGAAGAATCGATCATTCTCATTTCATCACGCAGCCACTGAATGGCAGCACCTGCAACGAAAATGGAGCCTTCTAATGCATATTCTACTTTTCCATCCAGTCCCCATGCGATTGTCGTAAGAAGTCCATTTCTAGAGTCCACCGGCATCTCGCCTGTATTCATTAATAAGAATGCGCCTGTACCATATGTACATTTTGCTTCACCTGCTTTAAAACATGTCTGTCCGAATAATGCAGACTGCTGGTCTCCGGCAGCTCCGCCGATCGGAATCGGTGCACCAAACAAGCTTGCATCTGCTTCTCCATAAATGCAGCTGGAAGGTTTTGCTTCCGGAAGCATGGATTTTGGAATACCTAATTCTGCCAGAATTTCATCATCCCATTCTAATGTTTTAATATTAAACAACATCGTTCTGGATGCATTCGAGTAATCTGTTACATGAACTTTACCTTTTGTCAATTTCCAGATCAGCCAGGTTTCAACTGTACCGAATAACAAATCTCCTGCTTCTGCTTTTTCTCTTGCACCTTCAACATTGTCCAGGATCCATTTTACTTTTGTTGCACTAAAATATGCATCGATCAATAATCCTGTTTTATTACGGATCGAATCCGTAAGTCCTTTTTCTTTTAATGAGTCCGCATATTCGGATGTTCTTCGGCACTGCCATACAATTGCATTGTACACCGGCTGTCCCGTTGTCTTATCCCAGACAATCGTTGTCTCTCTCTGGTTCGTAATGCCAATCGCTGCAACCTGATCTGCAGTCACGTTCAAATTTGCCATTGCTTCTTTCGCAACTTCATATTGTGTAGACCAGATTTCTTCCGGATCATGTTCTACCCAGCCCGGATGAGGATAAATCTGTGTAAATTCTTTTTGTGCAACACTGCAGATTTCTCCTGCTTCATTAAATAAGATACATCTATTACTTGTTGTTCCTGCGTCTAATGCCATTACATATTTTGTCATGATCATATTCTCCTTTCAGTAAGTCTTTCACTTCTCCACTATCATTTTTTATTTCAATGCTTCCATCCGTTTTTTACCATGGAATTGCCTGATATAATAATGCTGCTACAATACCACCAATGATCGGTCCAACAATCGGCACAATTCCATATCCGAAATCAGAATCTCCTTTGCCCTTGATCGGTAAGATCGCATGAGCAAGACGAGGTCCAAAGTCTCTGGCAGGATTAATTGCATATCCGGTCAGACCACCTAAAGACATACCGATTGAAACGATTAATCCGAAAACGAATAATTTGTCAACACCTACCGTGCCTGCACCATCTACATTTCCAAAGCCCAAAATTGCAAATACGAGAACGAATGTACCGATTGCTTCACTTAAAATGTTCAATGGAAGATTTCTGATAGATGGAGCTGTACAGAATACTCCCCTTAATGTTCCCGGATCATCCGCAGTTGCTTCAAACTGTCCATAGAATAAGATATAAAGAAGAACTGCTCCGCAAAATGCTCCTGCAACCTGGGCAACAATATAACCAGGTACCATAGACCAGGAAAAGCTTCCGCTTACTGCCAATGCAATCGTTAATGCAGGGTTAAAGCTTGCTCCTGACGCTGCTCCGAAGATACATGCCGGAATCAGAACTGCGAGACCCCAGGCAATCGTAATCTGGATGGAACCAGCGCCTTTCATACCGGATTTGTTCAAGTTCACGTTACAACAAACTCCGTCTCCTAGTAAAATCAGCATCATCGTTCCTAAAAATTCAGCTATGTAAGGTAACATAATTTTTCCCCTTTCTTTGTATAAAATTTTTGTTTAGTTACCTAAAATTTCTTTTCCTTTATCGCATGTGGATAAAATGGACGCTGAATCAGACAATTTGCAAAATTAAAAAGGCGTTACTTAATTTCGCGTCAGAGGATGTAGGCTGATAACACCATGCATTTTGTCCTCATTCGATAAACTCATTGAAATTTTCAACACGCATATATTGTAACACCAATTGTTGAAATTGTCCATATTTCGACATCAATATGACTATATTTTCATTATTTTCTATAATTTCTTTCTATTGTTTTTGTACGATTTGTATAATTATCACTTTGTTTTTCATTTTTAATTGTTTATTTTTTCACAATTCGACATTTTTATTTTAAAGCACAAAAACCGGTCCTGTGTCCGTGAGACAAACACAGAACCGGTTTCATCACTTTCAAATTTTTATGTATAAACCGTCGATCTTAATCGATATCTTTTGCAGCTACAATATCCACACCGAGGCCACATACGTTTTCGATGATCACATCACCGACTTTTACAGGCGCTTTTGCATCTACTTTATCAAGTTCAGCCATAACATCGAAGATTCTTCCCTTCGGAAAATCCGAACTTGTTTTTACAGGAACGCGCCTTGCTGTTTTCCCATTGATACGAACCGTAGATGTGATCGTACGGGTTGGATTCACAAGTTCTTTTTCTCCATATTCGGCACCTCTCGGGCAGCCATTTCCAGTTACTTTATAGCCGTTTTCCTCATCAACTTTTAAATGGCATCCTTTCGGACATACGATACAAATCAATTCTGTCATTGTTTTCACCTATCCTTTCCACAAATTAAGCTTCAATCGAAATTGTGATCTCATTATTCTCTACCTGTTCTAAGAATTTTTTCGGAATCACAATTTTTTCCATTTCTGCCGGCACCATATGCTCTCTCTTAAACGTAGATAATACTTTGTCTCCGGACATTACTTTAATTGCGGAAGTTCCATATACATTTACCGGACGGAAGAAAACTTCAACTAATTTGTCTACATTTGCAGGACGGATCTTCTGTGGTACGATCGCATTTGCGCCGGTACCAGCTTTTACGCTGATCGTTCCTGTAGCATCCGCTGCACCATTCTTTACATATTCAGCAGCGCTCTTACCCGCTTTTGCACTTTCAGCAGATACAAAGTCTACAAGATCATGTACATGAAGTACATTACCACTTGCGAAAATACCTTCGATCGATGTTTCCATGTTTTCATAAACAACCGGTCCGCTTGTTCTTGGATCCATCTCGATACCTACGCCTTTGGATAACTCATTTTCCGGAATCAGACCAACGGATAATAAAACGGTATCTACGTCAAATTTAATCTCTGTTCCAGGAATCGGCTGTTTTGTATCATCGTCAACTTTCATGATCGTTACTTCTTCTACACGCTTTTTACCTTTGATATCCGTAATGGTGTGAGATAAATATAACGGAATATTGTAATCATGCAGACATTGAACAATATTACGATTTAATCCATTAGAATATGGACATAATTCTACACACGCAACAACTTCTGCACCTTCCAGACTCATACGGCGAGCCATGATCAATCCAATATCTCCGGAACCGAGGATCAGAACCTTTTTACCTACCATATAACCTTCGATATTGACATATCTCTGTGCTGCACCTGCAGAAAATACACCGGCCGGTCTGTCCCCAGGAACTGCGATTGCTCCACGGGTTCTTTCACGACATCCCATACCCAGGATGATCGCTTTTGCGGCGATATTCATATAACCCTGTTCTTTATTCATTGCATACACAGTTTTGTCTTTCGTAATGTCCAATACCATCGTATTCAACATTACTTCAATACCTGTTCCATCCAGCATTTTAATATATCTGTCGGCATATTCAGGGCCTGTTAATTCTTCTTTAAATGTATGAAGGCCAAACCCATTGTGGATACACTGATTTAAGATACCGCCTAATTCCGCATCACGTTCAATGATCAAAATACTTTCTGCGCCATTTTTCTTAGCTTCTAAAGCTGCTGCCAGTCCAGCAGGGCCTCCGCCTACTACGATAACATCATACATCATTATTTAGCCCCTCCTTCTTTTGTTTCACCAGTAATGATCCTGGTTCCTACACGATCCTGATATACATCTGCTAATGGCATATTTAATTCTCTTGCAATGATTTCCTGAACCCTAGGTCCACAGAATCCACCCTGGCAGCGTCCCATACCAGCATTGCATCTTCTCTTGATCGCATCGATAGAAGTCGGCACGATCGGTCTGTGGAGCGCATCTACGATCTCACCTTCTGTAACCGTTTCACATCGGCAGATAATTTTACCGTATAATGGATTTTCCTTAATGATCGCTGCACGTTCTTCATGACTCATATGTTTGAAACGATTTACTTTTCTTGTATCTACGATATTTTCTTTCTTTTCTAATTGTAATCCGGATTTTTCAATCATCTTAACAAGATCGACAGCAATTGCAGGAGCGGATGTCAATCCTGGAGAAGCCATACCGGAAATATTGAAGAAACCTTTGTTTTTCTTATCTTCAAAAATGAAGAAATCATGCACTGCCGTTCTTGCACGAACACCAGCAAAGTTACGGATGGATTCTCTATAGTTAATAGAAGGAACAGACTTCAGAGCCGTTGTACGAACAAAGTTAAGTCCTTCTCCTGTTGTAGACAGATCATCCGGAGCAGAAGGCTGTGAATCCGGACCTACGATCAGGTTTCCATGTACTGTCGGAGAAACGAGAACTCCCTTTCCTTTTTCATTTGGACACTGAAAAATAACATGATTTACAAGTGTTCCCTGACTTTTATCTAATAAGTAGTATTCTCCTTTATTTGGTAAGATCGTAAAGGATTTTTCACAGATATATTCATTTACAACATCCGCATATACGCCTGCTGCATTGCAGATATATTTTGCTTCTACATTGCCTTCCGGTGTTTCTACTGTATATACATCACCATCTTTTGTAATATTGGTACATGGTGCATTAAACTTAAATTCTACACCGTTTAAAGCAGCCGTTTCCGCCAACGCAATTGCTAATTCCCACGGGCTGACAATTCCTGTTGTCGGAGAATACAGAGCAGCGACTACTTCATCAGAAATATTCGGCTCTTCTTCACGAACTTTTGCCTGATCCCAAATCTCAAGCCCCGGAACGCCGTTTGCTTCTCCTCTTGCTTTTAATTCTTCTACATGCTTTACTTCTTCTTCGCTAAATGCGCATACCAAAGCGCCGATCTGTTTAAACGGAACATCCAGTTTGGCACATAATTCTTTAATACGTTCATTTCCTTTTACGTTATATTTTGCCATATCTGTTCCGGTTTCCGGATCATATCCACCGTGAACAATCGCGCTGTTGGCTTTTGTAGTTCCAACTGCAACATCATTTTCCTTTTCAATGACAATTGCTTTTACATTGTACTTTCCTAATTCGTATGCTAAAGAACATCCTGTGATCCCTGCACCGATAATCGCTACATCATACACGATTATTGCCTCCTTACTTTTACATTTTCTTGTCTACAAGTTCTTTTTACATCCTCTGATGTAACAATCATATCTTATATTTTACCACCTGTCAATAGCCCAAAATCGGCTCAACTACGCCTGTTAGACGCATTTTAATTAATTATTTTATTTTATTAACTTTACCAGTGGTAATGTAAAAAATTGGTTAAATAATCATATTTTTAACAATCCACTTTGAACCTCTTATTTATGCGGTTTACGTTAGTTTTTAAAATCCTTTTTATTAATTGTTTTAAATTATTATTAATATATTTACTAATTATTAATAATATTATTAATGAAAAATAAATTTAAAATTTTTTCAGACAACAAAAAAGTATCCCAATCTCTTAGGATACTTTATCTAATGAGCGTGCGGGGGTTCGAACCCCGGACAACTTGATTAAAAGTCAAGTGCTCTACCAACTGAGCTACACACCCGTATGCAATTGTAAAAGATAAAACTGGGCTAGCTGGATTCGAACCAGCGAATGCAGGAGTCAAAGTCCTGTGCCTTACCGCTTGGCGATAGCCCATTATGTTCACCAAAGTGATAAAAGGTGGGTAATGGGACTTGAACCCACGGCCTCCAGAGCCACAATCTGGCGCGCTAGCCAACTGCGCCATACCCACCACAAAACGTGCCCACAGGGATTCGAACCCCGGACACATGGCTTAGAAGGCCATTGCTCTATCCAACTGAGCTATGAGCACTTACTATCACTTAGCCACAGAGACATACTCCATGAGAGCGGGTGATGGGAATCGAACCCACGTATCTAGCTTGGAAGGCTAGTGTTCTACCATTGAACTACACCCGCAGGTGATCGGGGTGACAGGATTCGAACCTGCGGCCTATTGATCCCAAATCAATCGCTCTAGCCAAGCTGAGCCACACCCCGATATTCTTTTATCATGTCTACGCCTGACACGACTAATATAATATCATACCGCTTTTTGAAAGTCAACAACTTTTTTTATTTTTTTAAAGTTCAGAAGAGAAGATCTTACAGTTCTTCTCTTCCGAATAAAAATTACTCTTCTTTTTCAGCTTCTTCGTCTGCTCTTTCTTCTTCCCTTTCCAGGTCATCATAGAAATCTTCATCAAAATCTTCATCGAAGTCTTCTAAATAATCAGGAGTCAGATATTTATATACGCCATATGCGATTGCTGCAACAGCTGCGATCGCACCGACAATTGCAAGTATCCATAATACTTTCTTTTCTGTGTCGTCATCTTTCTTCTGCAAGATTTCAGATACTTTGATCATGCTTAATAATTCTTCGAAATTGTTCTTCATAGTTAACATCCTTTCTGATTGATTTCACGTCCGCTTTCGGAAACATATTATGTGCTTATTATATCATTAAAATGCATAAATTACTACAAAATATTTCATTCAGTTTTTTTTAATTTTGCAAACGAAGCAAACATTTTTTTCCGCCCCGCTTTTTCAAATTGGACTGTTACTTCATAATCACGGCCGCCCTGCACGATCTCCATTACTTCTCCCCTGCCGAATTTGACATGAGAAACCATATCTCCAACTTCGTAATCAATTTTCGCCGTTTCCAGAACTGTAAACTGTCTGGCTTTCTGATACGGTTTCGTAAACACCTGTTTTCTATTCACAGAAAACAGAGAACGCTGCGGATCTTTTTCCCGGAAACTCATTTTATCTTCGATTTCAAGCAAATCTTCCGGAATCTCGCTGACGAATCTGGAAACTTTGTTAAACTGCGTCCTTCCATGCATCATTCGATGCTTTGCAGCACTCAGATACAGCTTTTCCTTCGCACGGGTGATCCCTACATAACAAAGTCTGCGCTCTTCTTCTAATTCATCTCTGTCATCTGAGATGATCGTCATATAACTCGGGAAGATTCCATCTTCCATACCTGCAAGAAATACATATGGGAATTCCAGCCCCTTTGCACTATGAAGCGTCATCAGGACGACTTTATTGTCTGTTTCATTCAGAGAATCGACATCTGCAACAAGGGCGATCTCTTCCAGCAGTTCTTCCAGCGATGGTTCCTCCGCCTCCAGCTCATATGCCGTGATCTTATTTAACAATTCATCGATATTTTCCAGTCTTGCTTTTGCCTCTTCCGTTTCTTCCGCCTGCAGAGCGATCGTATATCCGGTTCCTTCCAGAACCGCATGGAACAATTCGACAATGGATGAATTCTGCGCAATTATTCGATAACGTTTCACTTCATCCGCAAATCCCTGAATCTTTCCTATCGATCTTCCGAGCGACGTAATGGAAGATGCCTGAAAACAGGCGTCCAGAAAACTTATCTCATGAAGCATGGCATATTCCTCGATCTTTGCAACAGACGCCGCTCCGATTCCCCGTTTTGGAATATTAATGATCCTTTTTACCGCCAGATCATCCTGTCCATTATCAATAACTTTCAAATACGCTAAAATGTCCTTAATCTCTTTTCGGGAATAGAAGTTGACTCCTCCAACAATTTTATACGGGATATTTTTTAATAAAAACTTTTCTTCAAAAATACGAGACTGTGCATTCGTCCGATATAAAATCGCCATATTACTGTATGCAATTCCTTCCTGACTGAGTTTTCCAATCTCATTTACAACTTCATTCGCCTCTTCATATTCCGTCTCATACTGATGAAATGCGATCAGCGCACCTTTTTCATTCTCCGTCCACAGGCGTTTTTCTTTTCGCCCCTTGTTATTCCGGATCACCTCATTCGCCGCATCGAGGATATTTTGTGTCGAGCGGTAATTCTGCTCTAATTTTATGACCTGCGCTTCTTCAAATACTTTTTCGAAGTTTAAAATATTATAAATATTCGCCCCACGGAATTTGTAAATAGACTGGTCATCGTCCCCGACAACACACAGATTCCGGTGTTTTCTTGCCAGCATGCTGACAAACTGGAACTGAACCGTATTCGTATCCTGATACTCATCCACCATAATATACTGAAAACGCTGTTGGTACTGTTCCAGAATATCCGGATGAAATTGGAACAGTTCCACCGTTTTAAATAAAAGATCATCAAAGTCCAGGGCATTATTTGCGTGCAGCTGCTTCTGATATTCTGCATACACTTTCGCCACCTGCATTTCCCGGAACTTACCTGCCGCTTTCATTTCATATTCTGATGGCGTGATAAGCTCATCTTTCGCTTTGGATATTTCATTTAGCAGGGCCCGTTCCGGATATTGCTTTTTATCAAGCTGCAGGCGCTTGATCACATCACGGATCACCTGTTTTGTATCGTCCGTGTCATAAATCGTAAAATTCCGGTCATATCCGATCAGATCAATATGACGTCTTAAAATACGTACACAGGCGGAATGAAAAGTACTTACCCAGATATGTTCGGCTCCATATCCGACAAGATCGTCAACACGCTCTCTCATCTCTGCTGCAGCTTTGTTCGTAAATGTGATCGCAAGAATATGATATGGATTTACCCCGCATTCCTGAATCAGATATGCGATCCGGTGCGTCAATACCCTCGTTTTCCCGGAACCGGCTCCTGCCAGAAGAAGCAGCGGACCTTCCGTACAAAAAACCGCTTCTTTCTGCTGTTCATTCAATGTATCATAAATATTCATAGATCTATCCTTTCTAAACTGATGTTCGATTGGATCTCATTATATCATATACCGGACAGCCAGTCAAAATATGCTTTCCGATCTTCCCGATTTCCTTTCTACCGCAGATGAACGCCCATGTCTACGAAAGAAAGATGGGTACAATTGTAATTTGAAAAAAAGACACCTCCCGCAGAAGAATCTTTACTGACATAGAATTCTGCGGGAGATGTCTTTATAGGGCATCGGAGTTGAAACATATGATTATCCAGCTTTTATTTTTTTAAATTGCGCTCTAAGATCTGCATGATCATATCGATCGTTCCCTGAACACCGTAAGCAGCGCAGTTTACTGCGATATCATAATGGGAAAGATCTTCCCAGTCCAAACCAGTAAAAAACTTGTAATATTGACCATATTTCTGATCCTGTGTTTTTACCAGTTTTCTTACCGTCTTCTCATCCATATCTTTATTAACTTTCAGAATTCTCTGAACACGCTGTTCAAACGGCGCTGTCAAAAAGATGCTGATATGCGGGATATGATTCCTCGTCAAAATGATATCCGCACAATGTCCCATAATGACAAAATCCTCTTCCTTTGCCATATCACAAAGCAGATGACTCTGGTTAAAAAATTGTGCGTCTCTTTTGGGAAGTCCATGATAACGGCTGAAATCTTCAACCTTCCGCTTAAAACTCGTTCGCTCTTCAGCCCGAAACGATGGCTGCATATATTGATAATCCTTATCTCCGGCATTTTTATAAGAAAAGCCGCCATGATCGATATTATGTTTCTTCTCCGCTTCCAATCTTTTCAGTACTTCATCGAAGATCTCATCATCATAATAATTGATCTGCAGAGCATCCGCTAACGCAAATCCGATCCCAGTACCACCGCATCCATAGGTCCGTTCAATGCAGATAATAAACTTATCATCCTCATCAAACCGATGCTTCAGATGAACGCTGTTTAATTTCATACGCTCTTCGTCAGCAATATCCACCTGCATCTGATTCGTCGGAAGTTCCATGATCTGATCCAACAGATCCTTATATTTTCCCATAATTTCCCGGCGTTTCATTCGATCCGGAATCGTACGTGCCATGTTACTGATCAGGGCCATTTCATTTCGGAGGACATACCCTTTTCCGCTTCGCATGATCGACACCATGTAGATAATCGCACGGTTTCTTCCCGTATTAAAAACCCTTCCAAGGGAAGATCCCAATATCTCATAGACCTCTTCATCCAGTTCATAAATCGCAATTGCCAGATTTTTTAAGTCTCTTTCACTAAATTCCTTCATACCGTTTTCCCCTCCTTACTTATAATAAAAAGAATACAACTGTATCCAGAAGAAATACCGGTATCAGGACTCTGAGGGACCAGAGCATATATCCAAAAAATGACGGCATACGAATACCATTTTCATCCGAAATGGATTTTACCATGAAGTTCGGAGCATTACCGATATATGTATTGGCACCCATAAATACAGCACCGCAGGAAATGGCTATCAGCATTTTCACTGGAACAATGCCAAGCGTTGTTGCAATTCCCTGTGCAAAATTCATGGAACCTGCAGTTGTTAAAAATACAAGATAGGTAGGTGTATTGTCCAGAAAACTGGATAATGCACCGGTCACCCAGAACATCTGGAACGGCTGTGAAATCCCAAGATCCGGTCCCATCACCTTTAAGATCATAAGCGCTGGCTGCATCGTTATAAAAATACCGACAAACAGTACCGCAACTTCCTGGATTGCTCCCCAGGTAAAATGGTTTTTCTTTCGGATTTCTACATTTGTTGTCTTAAACGAGAGAAATGCCGCAAGCAAAATGATCGCAACTTCTATAAGAGAGACGACTGTCAACCTTACTTCACCGAATACACGAATTCCGATCACTTCTCCTGCTGCATTTTGGAACATCGGCATATCCGGCAGAATACCACTTAAGATAACCGCCCCAATGATCATCACAAGAAAGATCAGATTGTGGATCCCTTTAATCGAGATTGTCGTACCTGGTTTGCTGATATCCGGCATAAGTCCTTCTGCAATATCCTTACGGTAATTTCTTCTGTCGAGCCAGTAAAAGATAAACAAAACAATCACCATATTAAAGAGAAGGATCGGGAACAGGTGAAGACTCCAGAAAAACGGAATCCCACGTGAAAATCCCATGAGCAGAGGGGGATCACCGATCGGAGTCAGACATCCTCCCATATTAGAAACAAGAAAAATGAAAAAGACCATAATGTGCGATCTTCTTTTTCTCCAAGAATTCGCCTTAATGACCGGACGAACCATCAGCATACTCGAGCCCGTCGTGCCAATCACACTCGAAAGAAGTGTTCCTAGTGTGAGCATCATAATATTCACCCGCGGAGAACCTGCAAGATCCCCATCTAGTGTAATGTTACCGGCTACACAGAACAAACCGAACAAGAGGACAATGAACGTCATATAATCATTGATCATACACTCCAACACAGTCTCCAGTGATCTTCCTGCTCCATATAATACAGCAAACGGAATCACAAATAATAATGACCAGAAGATCACCGCATACGGTTTATTTTTATCCCACCATTCTTCTTTTGCCAGCGGCAGGATCGCAATGCATAACAACAGCCCGGCAAATGGTATACACAACCATAATGGTACGCTTTCAGACGCTTCTCCTGACTGAGCTGCAAAAGCAGTAACCGGATTCGCCATGAGCATAGCCGATGCACCGACTAACAGGCAAGATAGTTTCTTCAACTAAAAAACCTCCATTCAATAACAATTTATTTCTGCATTTTACAGAACCATTTTTACGCCACCGTAAATTCCAGCAAGATTGCCGAGCATCGCACCTTTAAATTCTATATCGCGAGATGCATGGAATGCATATTTTTGATAATGTTCTTTGATCGAGTCTAACAGAATTGCTCCTGCTTTTGACATTCCTCCACCGATGACAAACGCTTCCGGATCTACGACGCAGGAAATCATCGCAAGTGCCTTTCCAAGCATATCACCGGTACGTTCTACCATCTTCAGAGCTACCGGATCCCCTTCTTTTGCTGCGTCAAAGATTTCTTTTGAATTTAATTCCTTTACAGCACGAAGAGTCGATACTTCCTCCGGATGTGCTTCCAGATATTTTCTTGTCACACGCGTAATACCATTTGCAGATGTATACTGTTCCAGACATCCTTTTTTGCCGCATCCGCAAGTATCTGTTTCATCATCGCACATTGGCATGTGTCCGATTTCTCCTGCTGCTCCATGAATTCCCGGAAGAATCTGTCCATTTATGATCACGCCGCCGCCAACACCGGTTCCAAGCGTTACCATTACGATACTGTCATAGCCTTTTCCGCCTCCTTGCCACATTTCTCCAAGGGCTGCTACATTCGCATCATTACCTGCTTTTGCCTTCAGTCCGATCAGCTGTTCCATCTTCTGTTCAACATTAAAAATTCCCCATCCGAGATTTACGCATTTTAAAACCGTACCATCCGGACTGATCGGTCCCGGTACTCCCATACCGATTCCCACTACATCCGCAAGAGAAATTTCTTTTTCTTCTAATTTTTCTTTTACGGATGCTGCGATATCCGGCAAAACAGCCTCCCCATTATTTTCCGTATTCGTTATGATTTCCCATGTGTCGATCAAAGTGCCATTTGTAACGAATAATCCAATCTTTACTGTCGTCCCTCCAATATCTACGCCAACTGCATATTTTGTCATTCCTTTTCTCCTTTCTTCGTCTGAAATATTATCTCCATTATAGCATTTTTGTTCCATATATGATTGTATATTTTTACTTTTTTAAAAAAAACTTGTCATCTAAATATGAAAAAAGTATAATAAAAACAAAGATGTTGGGAATGCAACATCTTTTTGTCGTGTTAAAAAACCAGGAAGGAGTATATTATGGATTTACGTGAACTACTGGGGAATTTAATGAAACTGGATTTTATCGATCCGGAAAATATTCCGAATATTGAATTATATATGGACCAGGTCACCACCTTTATGGATGACCAGTTAAAAGGATGTAAGCGAAATGATGGTGATAAGATCTTAACGAAGACGATGATCAACAATTACTCGAAAAATCACCTTCTTCCTCCTTCAAATAAGAAAAAGTATTCAAAGGAACATCTCATTCTGCTTATCTATATTTATTATTTAAAAAACTTTTTATCCATTTCGGATATTAAAAATCTGCTTTCTCCATTGATCCAGATGTTTTATGACAAAACAGACCAGGGGTTGGAATTTACGGATATTTATACCGAATTGTTCCATGAAGAAAGCAAGCATTACAAAACTCTGATGAAAGATCTTCTGAATACTTTAAAAATGAGCAGAACTTCTTTCTGCGACATTGAGGACAGTGATGAACGGGAATTTTTACAGAATCTCACCTTTATTACAACATTATCTTTTGATATCTATATGAAAAAACGTGTGATCGAGGGCATGATCGATTCTCTCTACACACCGGAAGATGAGAAAAAAAAGAAAAAGAAATCCTGATCGGATTTTCATCTGATAGAAAACATCAGCCACAGAATCTGCTTTTCTGTGGCTGTTATAATTATGATTCTTCTCCCTCTTTTTCTTCCGCCTCCTTCATCCGGCGGAATACCATATCATATCCGTCGTTACCATAATTTAATGAACGGTTCACGCGGCTGATCGTCGCGGTCGATGCCCCGGTTTTATTCGCTACCTCCAGATACGTATGGTGTTCTCTTAACATACGGGCAACTTCAAAACGTTGTGCCAATGACAGCAATTCATTCACAGTACAAATATCTTCAAAATAAGTAAAGCATTCTTCTATAGAGTTTAAAGTCAGAATGGCCCGAAAAAGCTGTTCTACTTCAGGAGTTCTGATTGTCTTTCCCATGTATATTCCTCCATTTTAAAATTCAATCATGGCTTTCGCAATATTAATCAACGAATCGCTTTTATTTTTTAACGTACTAAAGCACTCTATAACCAGTGTACCACAGTAAAAAAAATTTTCAAGAACAAATTCTATCGATTTACATAGAATAAAGAAAAACGTTTGGAGTTTTTCATGAAAAAATATGTATTGTTAACATCAATCTTAGCAATCTGCCTGCTCTGCACTTTCGGCTGTCAAAAAACATCCTCTTTAAAAAAAGTGACATTAAATGAAGTTGCTCACTCTATTTTTTATGCACCGCAATATGTTGCGATAGAACTGGGATATTTCGAAGAAGAGGGGATCGATCTGTCGGTAGAAACCGGATTTGGAGCTGATAAGACTATGACGGCAGTCATCTCCGGTGATGCCGATATCGGTTTTATGGGACCGGAAGCAACTATCTATCAATATCAGGAAGGCAACCGGGATTACGCTGTTAATTTCGCCCAACTGACGCAGCGTGCAGGAAACTTTCTGATTTCCAGGGAAAACGTCAAAGATTTTCAATGGTCTGATATTCTCGGAAAAGATGTCATCGGCGGACGAAAAGGTGCCCGCCAATGCAGCATGTAAACTTACATCTGATGGCGGACAACAGCATATTCATTCCCATCTCTCCAATATGGACAGCGATAGTTTTTATTCGATAAAAAACGGCAGTACTCGTCTTCATCCATATTAACATCGCACACATATTGTTCAAATTCTTCATCATAGCTATAATACGTACACGTCTCACACGTGCCGTATATCTTTCGTTTTTTGTCCATAGGATCTCCTGCACACGATATTTTTATTAGGCTGTATAAAGAAGGGTTCCGATAAAGACAGCGATTCCGATAAAAAAGATCACCAGTCCTCTCCGCCAGGTACCATGATGTACCAGTCCGGCTCCATAACTTGAGATAATGACAGGAACAATGATCTCATATGGTTTTATCCTGCAATAATGTCTTACTCCATCTAACAGACGAATGCCCATTCCATCCGGCAGATAGATAAATTCAAATACTGCAAAAAGAAAAATAACTATAAACATGACAATCGACCATCTCTCATGATTTTTCATAATCTTCGTCTTCTCCTTTAGTAAAACTGCTCGTTTTATTATACCATAACTTTGAAAACAAAAAAGATTCCAACTCTAAATTTTCCGTGAATTTTTTATCTTCCCGCAATTTTATCATAATTTTCCATGCTTGACACATAAACTGTATCAATTTCAGGAAAGGTTTTTTCATGATGAAAAAAAAGCATTATAATACGATTATCTGCAATTATCCAAAAAAAGATAAGATCCTAAAGCTGTTATCCGCAATTATCCGTAATCACAGGAATCTTTCCGCATGATTGCCGGATATGTACGCCTCTCAAAAGATGACGAAAGACAGCATTCTGTATCCATTGAACATCAGAAGCTGATTATCTCTCAGTATGCTGCAAAACATCAGATACGTGTAGATCGATGGTACGAAGATGACGGCTATTCCGGATATACCTTTGACCGACCTGCATTCCGACAGATGATGCAGGACTCTTATTCAGAAAATATGACGATCCTGATCAAAGATTTTTCCCGTCTCGGCAGGCATAATGCAAAAGTTCTCCTGTTTCTGGAAGAATGCAGACAGCGCGGGATCCGTCTTATCATGGTCGATGATCAGTATGATTCCGACTGTGGCGACGATGATACGATCGGGATCAAGACATGGTACAATGAACGTTACGTCAAAGACACAAGTAAAAAGATCCGACGTGCCCTTCATGCGAGGCAGCAGGAAGGCACACTTTTGATCCATTTGCCCTATGGGTATGAAAAATCTCCTTTTGGAATCCGCATTGTTCCGGAACAGGCGGACTGTGTTCAGACCATCTACAGACTCTATTTATCCGGAATGGGATATCGCCGGATCGCTTCTTATCTAAATCAAAAAAAGACTCCGACGCCGTCCATGTGCCGCTACCGGCATTCTCTTTCTGCTGGAAAAGCTTCTTCTGCGCATATTGCATTCCAATGGTCTGATCATATGGTCCGGGAAATTTTAAAGAACGATTTCTATACCGGAACTTACCGCCTGCATAAACGCTGCCGCCTCACCGTACACGGAAGTGATCGCAGAGTTCCGGCAGATCAGCAATACGTTTTCCCCTGCCGACATCCCGCCATCATATCAAAGCAGACATTCGAAGCCGTCCAAAAGACAACAAACTCACGGATACAGTCGCATTTTCACGGCCATGCTTCTTCTCTCTTTCAAAAAAATGCCTCTGCTGTTCAAAAATACCGTGGACTTTTGTTTTGCAAAGAATGCGGCCGCCGTCTGACTCCGATCAGACGATCCCGGTCCGGTCATACATACCGCTACTATATCTGCAGCACCTATAACCAAAAAGGAAAGCAATTTTGTGCAAAATCACATCTCATCCACGAGGAAGATCTTGACCGGATTGTCTGTTCCGTACTCCGGCAATATCGGAACCTGTGCAAAGATGAACTGCAGAAAGCCAATGTTCATCCTACTTTCCAACCGGATAGTCCCATTTATGAAAAAGAAAAGCAGCGACTCGAAAAACAGCTGCGGCTTCTTTTAGAAGAAATGCTACAGCTTTCGGCAGAAACCAATGTCAAAAATCAGATTTTGCTGGAAAATTACAAGACAATTGAAGAGTCCTTAATCAAAAAGATTCAGATATGTCAAAATAAAGTAACAAAAAACTACGCTTCCATTCCCACACAGGCACAGACAGATCCTCTGCATATACTCGATAAAATCCTGGAAAACGGGCAGCTGCTTCCGGAAGATATCATCCAGATCGTCGATCGGATAACGATAGATGAAAATCGAACAGTCATGATCCGACTGAACGAAGATCTCAAGAGAGAATTTCACTAATCTTCCCAAAATCTTTTCAGAATCCGGATTTTTATGCTATAATACCCTAGTAATAAACGAGAAAGGAATCAGACAAATGGAATATTGGGATATTTATGATAAAAACAAACAACGTACCGGCCGTACCATGAAACGCAACGACTGGTGTCTTGCCGATGATGAATATCATCTGACTGTACTCGGCGTGATCGTCAGACCCGACGGTAAATTCCTGATTACGAAACGTGTGATGACAAAAAGCTGGGCACCCGGCTGGTGGGAAGTTTCCGGCGGCGGCGTTCGTGCCGGTGAATCATCCAGAGATGCCGTAATCCGGGAAGTTAAAGAAGAGACCGGTTTAGATGTTTCCAATGCAGACGGCGGATATTTATTCGATTACCATCGGGAAAACCCGGGAGAAGGCGATAACTATTTCGTCGATGTTTACCGCTTTCAGATGGATTTTGATGAATCAGACCTGAATTTTGAAGAAGTGGAAATCGACGGGTACATGCTCGCTGATCTGGATACGATCAAGGACTTTGCCGCACAGGGAATTTTCCTGCATTATGACAGCATCAAACGGGCATTTGAATTATAAAGAGGAGAACTGATCATGCAGAATCTGTTAATTGTCGTTGATATGCAGAATGACTTTATTGATGGTGCGCTCGGCACAAAAGAAGCGCAGCAGATCATACCAAATGTCATTCAAAAGGTAAAAAATTTTCAGGGTAAAGTACTGTTTACAAGAGATACCCATGGAAAACATTATATGGATACACAGGAAGGAAAAAATCTTCCGGTGCCACACTGTATCAAAGGCACAAAAGGCTGGGAGATTCATCCGCAGCTGGAAGCCCTCCGCACTGAGAAAGCCATTGACAAAGTGACCTTTGGATCATCGGAACTGGCCTCGATCCTGACAAAATTGAATGAAGAAGATCCTGTGAACAGCATTACGTTTGTCGGGCTATGTACCGATATCTGTGTCATCTCTAATGCCATTCTTGCAAAAGCATTTTTACCGGAGGCAACATTGATCGTCGATGCTTCCTGCTGTGCCGGAGTAACTCCGGAAAGCCACCAGACAGCGCTACAGGCAATGAAAGCATGTCAGATTCAGATTGTTGAATGACAAAATGGATTATCGGATAAATAACATATTTCAGCTTCTCCCGCAGAATTCTATGTCAGCAACGACTTTTCTGCGGGAGATGTCTTTTTCTCAAATTTTCGGACCTCATTTCTAAAGTCCTCGTTCATTTTATTTTAATAACTCCCAGCAGCTCTGCTTCCTTATTCTCCGGATTCTGAATGACTAATTTATATTTTCCGGATTCCTCAGCTGTAAAGGTATGTTCCACATGTTTTTTGCCTTTTATAACCACCGGTTTTTTCTCTTTTTCTGTCTGATAACCGATTTTGATCCACTGATCTTCCTGAATGATCAAAAGGCGTATGCTAAACGTATCTCCTTTTTGCAATGAAAAATAATCTGACGATATCGTTTCCTTCGGTTCCAGCACTATGGAAATGTCTTTTTCTCCGCTGGCAGCTCCGATATCCTGCATAAATCCGGGCCTTTTCATTGATTCCTGCGGTATTTCAACAAATTCCTCTTCATCGATCACTTCTATTTCTTCTTCGTACTCCACCTCTTCCGGCGGAGTATACTGACCGGAAATATCCATTTCTTCCCAGGTCATGGCAAATATTTTGTCCGTACATGCCTGGACCCCTGCCCCGGAAAGATACACCATACAAAGAAACACTGCCAGAAACAGAGTTCCCAAACACCTTTCATTCCATTTGCCGGCTTTTTTCTGTTCTTTTTGCAATACCATCACGCGGATCCTTTGTTTGATATCGCTCTCTTCTTCAAACAGTGCCGTAACATAATTTCGGTCAATTGTTTTTCTATTATCCACCGGCACAACCTGATCCAAAATCATGGCATAATATTCTTTCATGGAAAAATGCTGTCCGGCATAATCATTTACCGTCAGATCACAGCATATTTCTCCCCACTTGTCAAAGGCATCCATCATCTTTTTCGCAAACGGATTTACACTGTGAATGATCAAAGCCGTACCTGTATAATATTTCCATAATAAATCCGCATTCTTATAATGGCAGAATTCATGAAACAGGATCATCTTCATCTCTTTTGATGTATACGCTCTGGATGGAAGGATTACCTTTCCGTGACGTACTCCACAAATACTCGGAGAATCCATGACCGGATTAACGTAGATATCCGGACACTTCTTTAATCCGAGTACTTTCCTCACACGTTCTGCTGACTCATCATATTGACTGGTCTTTGTACTGCATCTTAACACACTTTTCCAGATAAAATAGGTTTTGCATTTTTTAGAAATATTCCAAATCGTTAACAAGATCCAGATACCGAAAAACAGCCGTACGACTCTTTCCATAACAGCCGTCAGCATAAAACTGCTGTTAAACACCCACTCTGCATTTCTATTTCCCTGATAAAAAAACAGAACAGAAAATCCAACAATCGGAAAAAATAGAAAAATACTGGTTAACTTTAACATCCGATAGCAGAGTTTCGGATACATTTTACCGACAGTTGCTGCAAAACACGACCATACACCATACCCGATGCCTCCACTCAGAATTGTTACAATAATAAAAAAAATGATGATATTCAATACTTCTCCCACTGTTTAACCCCCATGTCTCCCTAGTCCAGATCGTCCAGCATCTCTTTTAATTCATCCAGTTCCTGTTTTGTCATCGTCTCTTCCCTGCATAAATTCGAGGCAAACGACTTGATGCTGTTATCATTCCAGAATCTGATGTGCTCTTTTAATAACTGTGCCGTATAATCTTCTTCTTTGATCAGCGGCTGGTATTTGAACACTCTTCCCTGACGGTACATTGCCAGATAACCTTTCTGGACAAGATATTTTAAAAAAGTAGAAACTGTCTGTGGCTTCCAGTCTTTCCCATATCTGTCATTTGCCAGAGCTACAATTTCTGACAACGCCATATGTTCTTCTTTCATCCAGATGCACTTCATGACAAGCTGTTCGCTTTCTGTTAATTTTTTAAGTTTCATCTGCCTGCTCCTTTTAAACTATCTTATTAGTTATTCTAATCTTATCATATAGAATTTTCATTTACAAGATGCGCTTCTATATTTTGATCATCCGTTTCACCGGATAGTTTTCAAATACAATGCAGAACTGCCTCTGTGTAACAGTCTCCCAGTCTTGTTTGTGAAACTGAAAATCATACAATTCAATCGGTATGATGATCTCTCTGGACTCTCCTTTTTTCAACAGACTGACCATGCTGTCTGTTCCATTCAGGGTCTCATATAAAATTGCATCCCATTGATTATTCCATCCCCCTGATTCCAGAGCAACATTTTCCATATTAAACGCTACATGATTGTTTGTCGTTTTTGTTATCCTTAGTTTCGCAAATGCCACCCGCTCCTTTTCTTCCGGATAATCATTTCCATTTTCGTCGGTCATGACCGAATAACCCGGAGCAATCTCCTTTAGGATGCTGCTATCTTGCCACTCCCACGAAAGCAGGATGACATCATAGTCATCCAACCGCAATGTTTCTCCCATTTTTACGGTTTCTGTCTGCGTTTGCGGATATTGTTCGTTCACTTGATAAATCCGCAGGCATGCAGCCAGGCACAGGAGCAGGATCATACCAGCTATAGCTCTTTTTTTCATACGATATCCCTCCCAGATCCAGTGCGTTCATGGGTTCGTCCAGAATGATAATATCAGGATCCTCCATCAATGCCTGTGCGATTCCCAGGCGCTGCCTCATTCCAAGAGAATACTTTCCTACTCTTTTTTTATCATCCGGATCAAGTCCGACCAGATCCATATAGGTCCGTATGGCCTCATCATCGATCTTCCTTTTTATTGAAGCCAGATATTTCAGATTTTTAAATCCTGAATCGTTTGGCAGTGATAAACCCGATATTCTCCGGAAAATCCACTTCTTTTCCCACAACTTTATCTTGAACGATAATGGTTCCTTCTGATACCTGAAGCAGTCCGCAGATACATTTTAACAGCACCGTTTTCCCTGATCCATTTCGTCCGATAATCCCATAGATCTTTCCGCCATAGAACTCCAGGCTGACATCATCATCCAATACTTTCTGCCTTCCAAACTCTTTGGATACATGCTGTACCCTGATCACCGCTTTTGTTTCCATAAGATCCATTTTCCCTTTCTCTCGCTCTAATTTAAGATGATACATAACCCGGACAGCACTGCAATCCCTGATCGTGAAATGATAAATGTGGCTCCCATATTCTGTGCGATCAGCGGATCTTCGCCACTGCATTGGATAACGAGATTGTCCTTCCCAAACACATGGATATAGAGATATTCTAAGATCGAATAGATTTCACTTTTGATTTTTTCCAAGCATGATCAGATCGCACCGGATTCTTCCTATTTCCCGATAGACAGCTCCTAGCATCCCAAAGACTGGAAAAAAACAGGTTGACACAAAATTTAAAACAGTCCCGATAATAATACAAGCAATACAAACAGCATCCCCAAGCCAAGGAATATTCTTGCAACTATTCTTTTATTTTGATACCATTTCACTTCTGAATCATCTTCTATGATCTCTTCTTCCTCTTTTTTTTGAATAGCATCAACGATTCTCTTTGCTTCTTCATAGTCTGC
>DVKZ01000118.1 GCA_018715775.1 Candidatus Fimousia stercorigallinarum
AAGAAGATCGTATTGTGACACAAAAAGAGATAGAAAAGAACGTGGAACAGTCGCTTGGAGAAGCACTGGATGAGACGATCCAGACTTCGATCGACGATCTGTTTTCTGTAAAAGATAAAATCGGATATGAAGATATGGAGCTTTTTGTATCCAACCGAAAAAATCTGTCGATGAAGATTGCGATGTGCTACCTGTTTTCTGATCAGACAGATAAAAGAGATTTTTTAAATGAATACTATTTTGCAAAAGTATACACGTATTATGCATCCGGATCCGAAGCAAATGTGTTAGAACGGTTTTATCTTCCAAAATTCGGAAAAGTAAAAACGAGATTTTACTGCTGGATGCATCCGGAATGGGATAATGGAGATTCCGGCTATCAAAACTATCGTGCAAGGATCGGCGTGCGTGCCGGCGGTCTGTTTGGTAAAGAAGAAACCGGTGTCAGTACGGTTCCGAATGCAGATTCGGATATGGTGTTTGTTGCGGTTTCCGAAATGTTTGGAAACATCTGCACGATCCTTTTGCTTAGTATTTTCTTTTTATTGTTTTGGGAAGGAAAGAAAATTGCGCTGTCTACGAGGCAGGAGTATAACAGCGGCATGATTTTCGGGATTTCCTTTATGATATGGATCCAGGCGATTTTTATGACAGCAAGCAACTGCGGAATGTTTCCGATCTTTGGAATGCCGATTCCGTTTATTTCAAATGGCGGGGCTTCTAAATGTATTACGCTGGCAATGATCGGTATTATGGTGGTGATGTCTGCCAGGGAAATGGATTATTTTGAAGAAGAGGATGAAATGGCTAAAAACCGTATGATGGTATTTTTCGGATATTATGTCTGTGCTCCTCTGACACAATTATTCCATCGGCTTTCTATGATATGTTTTAACAGAGCAGATGAAGATCCGCAGATTGTAGAAGAAAAAGAAGAGGATGATTCAGATGAATGATTGGGAACGTTTAAAACCGGATATTGAAGTTCGCTTAGAAGAATTATGTAAGCATGTCGATCACAGAAAGTGGAATCGGTTTATCGGATTATGGGAAAAGCTTGATCCGATCGATTCGGTCTACTATCAGTATTGCCGGGACGGGGAAGATCGCTATCGATATTATGTGGAACGCTATATGGCGGATAAAAAGTTTCGGGATAAGATCGAGCAGATCTTTCAAAGAAGCGTATATGAACTGAATGCCGGAAATATTCTGGAAATGTGGCGCTACTTGCAGGAAGAAGAGAAGGAAGACGGATTTGCAGGGAGAGTTAAGGAAAAACTTCGGTCGAGCCAGAGAATATCTATTCAGCGAAAGCTTCAGAAATATGCGCAGCCGGGAGTGGAAATCCGCCAGGAAAAGATGGAACTCTATTTAGAATTGCTTGTCGGCCAGAAAAAACGGCAAAAGCAGATTTTGGAAGCAGAAGAAAAGGTTCCGGCGGAATTACTCTGTTATTTTGATGAACACGGCAAAGATCTGGAGGAAGTACAGAATCGCTGCCTGATCCTGGATTATTGCGTCAGTCATCTGGATTCATTTGGATTTGAACAGGAAGAGAGTGAATTTTGGAAAAGTCTGATGATCGATGCGGTGACCAGATTTCCGGCTGAGATACTGGAAAATGTCCGGGAACTTTTGCATGGAATGGACAGGAGAGAGTCGATATGAGAAAAAGGACGAATTTAATAAAAAAAATCTGGCTGATGCTGTTCCTTTGCTGCCTGGTTGGCACTGCTTTATGGAATAAAACAGTGCATGCGGAAACGACGTATCCGTTTGAAAAATATTATGATCCGGCTGAGGACGAATGGGGCAATGAAGAACGCGTCAATATGGATGGACAGCTGAAATTTACGGTTCCGGATATGGGAATCGTTTCCATGGATCTGATTGTCTATGGAAGTGCTGACCCGCAAATGGATACGTTGAAGAATGAGAGTGAGGATCGTGTTGCATTTGAAGAAAAATACAGTGATGACAGTACTTATACGTATTATACGGTCTCTGATGTGAGTGAAGGAGACTGGGAACTTCAACTTCGTGAAGGAAACTGGGAAAGTACAAGAGTTTATCTGATCTATCAGAGTTCTTATACGGCAAAATATACAATTGATAAAGAACTGGAAGATCCTGACAGCGGTAATTATCAGGCGCTGATCCGGCTTTATGATCATGACGAAAAGGAATTAAGTCTGAAAAATCGGAAAGTGCAGTATTTGATCGATGATTATTCCCTGATGAGTGAGACAACGAAGGATGAAGCCTATAATTGTTATCTGGGGCAGCCGGGGCTGAATAAGGATCAGATGAATGCCCTGGGCGATGATTATTCCTGTCATATTACCGTAACGGCGGAAGATGGAACGCTTGTGCTCATGCAGGCAGAAAAAGCAGATAAAAATGAATTTAAAGAGATAAAAAGTGCGTACACGCCATCATTATGGCAGCGTTTTCGGGCAAAACCGGCTGAGGAACAAAAAACGCTCGTTTTGATGACCGGCAGCCTGATCCTGTTTGCAATCCTGGTGGTCTTTCTTGTTAAAAAAACACACGTTGTTGGAAAGCGGAAAGAAAAGATACAGAAGACAAAAGAAGAGCGGTATCAAAATGCCGTTCGGGCAGCGGGAAAAATGCAAGAAAGCCTGCAAAGGTGTGCAACAGCACGAGAACAGATCATGGCGCTTCAGGAAAAGCTGGAGTCTTATGAAGTGTGGGTCGATAGTATTTATCCGGAGCCCGTGCAAAGAAAATATAAAAAAATGATCAGTGATGAATTTTTTCTTATTCTGGAACAGTGTGGAGAGCGGGTGCAAAACCTGAAAGAAGAATGGGGAGAGATGCGTCAGAGCAGACGGGGCGTACCGGATGCCAAAGAAAAAGAAATGCAGGATGCGATTGAAAATCGCAGGCAGATGATAGAAGAGATCGCAGGGCATTTGATTGAATATCAAGAGAGGCTGGATCAGCTGGAAAGTGAGATTTCCGAATTTCAGAAGAGAAAAATGTTCCGGGATATTCAGATCACTGTATCCGATTGCGGAAATCAGTATCGTGGACAGATTGAAGCGATGGAACTTGGCATGCCGCGGCGGAGAGGAATACAAAATCTGAATGAAGTGATACTGCGAGGCACGAGAAAAATACTATTTGATGATCTGGATATCATGGGTCTGGTCTTATCCATTGGATTTACGCAAAGCGACAGTCTGCAGGAAATGGTGCTGATCTCCAATAAAGAGCTGTTTTGTGATGATGAAGACATGGAAATTTTAAGAAGACAGGGAAATGTGCAGCTGGGACCTTATCAATATACACAATTTGAAGGATTGGATCTGTATATGAAAGGTAGAAAAGATCTGGAATTTAGAATTACGAATTCGTAAGAAAGGGAAAAGAAATGCGTATTTGTCCGTTTTGTTTGAATAAAATTGAAAGTAATAATGTTGATTTTTTATTTGATAAGGAATTTACCGATTGGGAGTTTATGAATGGGATGAGCAGCGATGCAGAATTTGTGTTAAATGCCAGGGAAGATCATAAATATCAGAAATTCCGGAAGATGAAAAAGCTGTCGGTCACGAACCGGACAGAGATCATGAGGGTCTATGTTAATCGGGAAGAATTGTACGGTATGATCAACACGCTCCGCAAACGCTGTGCACAAGATCCCCAGGAAAATGTCTGGGATGCGGATAACCGCATCGACGAGACGTTCTTGTTTGAAGATGGGGAGGAACTTCGTGTTCGTTATCAATGCAATGAAGATGAGGATTCTATGCTGGAAGTGCAGAGCGGGATCCAGATTTCCCGGGCAAGTATGATCTGCTCCTGCTGCCATAATATTTTGCCATCCGGTTTTTTCCGCTATCCGCAAATTACGATCGGATTAATCGGAAAAAAAGATGCCGGAAAGACTTGTATGCTCGTTTCCATGTTTGCCAATAACATGAAAGCAATCAATGGAAGCCGGGTGCTTCATTTTACAGAGGCGCAGACGATGCAGGATTCCAGTTACCGGGAACTGCGCAGAAAGATTATGCTGTTAGAAGAAGAGGGCATCTGTCCGGATCCGACCCGCGGGGAATTTATTGCTCCGGTGATGTTAAAGGCAGAGTGGAAAGTCGATGGGGAAAGCTATTATGCAATGGTCTGCATCTATGATGCGGCAGGTGAGCTTTTGGAAAAACCGAATGAAAATGCGGAGGTCCTGGATAATGTCGTTTATACGGATGGTTGGCTTTATCTGATCGATCCTCAGAATACAAAATTTGGTACAACGGTGGAAACGCTGTCGGCTGATAAGAAAAACATGATCTTGAAGAAAGCGAAGATCCTGGATATTTATCAGCAGAGGAGATGGCAGCAGGATGTGCATAAACAGAACCGGAGAACGGTTCATGATGTGATGCAGCAGTTGCTGTCTGAGGTGAATACAGAAGCGCAGACTCAGAATTTTTACAGGCATCTTTGGAATTGCTATGCGGAACGAAAATGGATGCGGAATTCTTCTGATGTTCCGGAAGTGGCGCTGATTTTAAGCAAATCGGATGATGTGATTTCCTTCTTAAATGAGAAATACGGACAGGAAGTACCGTTGTTTGACAGAAGAATTGATTATATATCGCCAGAGGGAAGTGAATTATGGAAGGATCGGAAAGAAACAATCAAACAGATATTTAAAGAATATGTCGTTGATATTGACAACTTAAACGCTGATTATCCTGCGGCGCCGGATGTATATCTTGCTTCTGCACTCGGATGTTCAACGAAGGAGGATACAGATGGAAGAAAGGTGGTCTATAAATTGGACGGTATCTATGATCCCATCCGTGTTGGAGAAGCATTTGTACGGATGACGATGAATTTAATGCAGAATCGTTTGGAAAGGGAAGATAAGTGATGAGACATTTTTTTGATCAATATTATTATACAGCAGCGCCGGATTTATTTGATACATCGAGAAAAAGCGGATGGGGAATTTTTGGTTCAAGTACGCCCGATGATCCCGGGAAAAATGAAAAGATCGAACAGATTTCGAAAGAATGGGTTCCGATGAGATTGTTAGAGGAAGAAGCGTTTCCGGTTGAATATGTTATGTATGTGGATGACCGTTATGTAGCAGGCGGAGTGACATCATGCAGCACATTGATCAAAGGGGACAACCGTCCGAATATATGGACCCATGTACTGTTGCCGGATCAGACAGGAACAGCGAGTTTTTTATCCTGTTTGTGTGTCCGCTCCTTTGATAAAGTACAGAGACAGGAAGAGAAGATGATTCTGTCTCCGCTGGAAATCGAGGAGATAAAGGAAGATGGAAGAGCGCAGTTAAAAAGCTGGGCATCCAAAGCTTCGGATGCAGCGTTATTAAAAGCAGTCCTGACAGGATTGTCCGGACTGGGAAAGACGATCTTGATCACAGATGAGGATCTGGAAGAAGATGATTTTGAACAATATCAGGCGCTTGCGAGGGCGATGATGAGACATATCTATCATCTGATCCCGGGCAGTCTGCGAAGAGAACTGAGCTTTATCGCACCGATGGTACCGAAGTATTTTCAGCTTGCTTCAGAAAAGCCGAAAGGGGCACGGTTTTATTTTGGACCGGAGGATCAATATGATACCGTTATTTCAATGCAGCAGGGATATGAGCTTACAGCAACGAATTTTTATGATGCAGTACTGCTGAAAATGATGGATCTCTATCATGAGAATCCGGAACTTTATGAAGAGATAGGGAGTCAATTTCGGAAAAACAGCTATGCGATGCGTGAAAATGATTATATTTGGCATTTTATTTTTGAAATGGCAAAACGAAAGATCACATTCAACTGGTCTTTGTTTGGAGAAAAAGAGTATCTGGATGCTTATAACCAGGCATGGAACGATGCAGAAAAACAGAGCGTCTTTTTGAAGCTGACGGATATTCTGAGGAAAGAGAAGCCGGAATTTTGCATTTCACAGGGATGTTTCTCGATCTTTTGCAGAATGCTGCGTGTATTTGGGGATGGATTAAACGCCGGAACGATGGAACAGGCAGTGAACTGGATGCTGGATGCGGAAAACCTGCAGCCGTCTCTCCGAAAAGAATTTCTGCATGTGCTTTCGGATTCTAATATTGCTGAAAATCTCGTTTACACGATGAAATATACGCTGATGCAAAAAAGCGAAGGCTTCTTACAGGAAGCGAGGGAAATCCTCAATGAACTGGATTCTGCAGAAGAAATGGAGCAATGGTGGCAGGATTATGCACCAATGAAAGAACGCTTTCAGACGGATCTGGAACAGAAGCTGGAAACATTATTTATGACGCATTCGAATACGGAGGAAAGAAAAGAACTGCTCCGGTTGGATGAAACAATTCTGGAACAAAAAGTCAGGAGAAAACTTCGAAACCGGATTTTATTTGAAGTGCAGATTGTTTCCCTTTCTGATCCTCATGCGTGGGAAAAGTGGAAAGAAAATGAAGAGAGTTTAAAGATTCTTGATAGCCGCCAATATGAGGAAAAACAGAAGTTGTGGAGAAATGAGTTCTGGCAGCAGGTGGATAAAAATGATATTTTGTTAGAACCTGTGTGGCGGCATAAAATCCGACAGATTGCTGAAGACCTGGAGATTAAATGGGAAAAGGTATGCGAGTATTTTGCTGCGGATATGTCGAATGCCTCTCTTGAATGGGGAGAGAATGAAGTGAAGGAATCGAGAAAACTTGCCCGGCATCTGGAACCGTCTCTTGGTGTTGTTTTTGAAGAAATTTGTGACGATGCACAGGCAAGGATCGAGCAGGAGCGACGAAATGAAAGAATTGCAAGGGTCAAGGCATACAATAATCAGGCGTTGCTCGATCTGCTTCGGGAAACGACTTCTCCGCAGGAAAAAGAAGATTATTTTCAGATCGCTGCTTCCAGGATCTACAGTTTTGACCGATTAAAGAATGATGGACAATTTCAGCTGCTTCTCGGCTATGCAGAGCTGCATGGTATATCTGCAAAAATGCAGGATCAGTTTTGGAAATTATGTACAAGAGAATGGTTTCCATCCCTCTTATCCGGAATGAACAGCCGGATCGCGGAAAAGATCCTGCGTGGAAATGTGCCGGTCCATGGAGTGGAATTTCTGATCTATAAAGATGCTATAAAACGCATTGATAAAGAGGCGAAACACCGGATCAGTAAAAATGCAGTGAAACTTTCTTCAAAGGAACGAGAAGAGTTTCTTTTATGGTTTGAAGAACAGGATGCGGGACAGGAAAATCTGAAATTGGTAGCCCGTCTGTTTGCACAGGGAGGCGGCGAACAGTTAACAGAAAACATGCGCCTGGTTGTATCCTCTGTTTTCTGGACGGCATTGAACCTGGCTATTTATGAGGGGATTCAGAAGGCAGAAGATTTCGGTATTATGACATCGATCGGATTATGGGCCGGAACGATGGTAGTTACCATAATCTTGTTGTTTACTGCCATAAGACATCAAAGAAAAATTCCAAAATTAGTGATCTTGCTGATCAGCAGTTTCTTTTGGACTGCCTGTGCGGCGATCATGAAAGTTATGTTCGGCTTGTTTGGTGAAATGGCTTATCTGGGCATTTTGTTCGTTGTTATGCTCATCTTGACGCTGACCAATACGGACAGAGAGGAATCATAAAGGAGGAAGCCGATGTTTGTATTGTTTCAAAGAATCTGGGTGTTTCTGATCGTCGATGGATTTCTTTTGTATATTATTGTCCGGATCGCCGGACGAAAGATAGAAGAGACGCGGAAAAAATCCAAAGTATCGGAAGAACCGTTGAAAAAACGGCGTGGAGCCAAAATATGGTATTATTTTCACGATAACAGAGGAGAAGACCGGAAGGGAAGCATTGACTGGTATCCATGTGTATTGGGACGTGGAAAACACTGTGATGAGGTTATTGAAGAAATGCCAAAGGCCGGAAAATATTATCTTTCGAGAGAATATGTCCGTATTACAAATGTAAAAGATGAATTCCGGGTTACAAGGTGCCAGCGCGAGGGGATGGAAACAAAGACCCTGGCAGGCACAGCGGACGGAATGCCATTTGAAGGAGAAGTAAGCATTAAATTCCGGGAGCATCTGGAACTGAAGGTGACGAAGCAGATCACTCTTTCTCTCGACAGGGATACGCTTCGTACAAGTGCAGTTTAAAGGAGGGACAAATATGGTGGAATATATTGTTTTAGGGATCATCATTGTAATCATTCTCGTTGTCGTGATCTTTTTCTTGTTAAGCAGTGGTAAAAAGAGCGGGAGAGCATCTGAGAAGAGGAACAAAACAGGCAATGGGAACGTTCCGGATGACGATCTGCAGGCGATGCGGGATTTTCTGAAATCTTTAGAGGAAGAGCAGCAGCAGGGAGAAACAAAAGCCTTTTCCAAAAGGAGTGAAGATAGAAAATCTCAGGTAACAAAGGAAGAAGATCCGGAAGAAATTAAAACTGCAAGTGGCGAAACATCGTATGGTCAAGAAGAGGAAGAACCCGAACAGGAAGAAGTCGAGGATACGAAACCATTTCAGTGGCCGTCCGAAGAGGAGGAAGAGCTGAAAGAAACGGAAGGCGAACCGGTTCTGGATTATCGGATCATCATCGATGGCAGAGTATCTGTCGGCAGCATACGGACACAAAAAGAGGAATATCTGATCGGAAAAGATAAAGACACAGATCTTGTACTTGAAACGGATGATGCCGTTGTTGGAAAAAAATTTTTAAGGGTGAGGGTGTTAAATGAAAAAGAACTATTTGTTCTGGAGGCAGTACGAAAAGATTGGGTTTTGGCAGTATGGTCCGAAGAAAAAGGAGAATGGGAACCACGGGACGGACAGATTGTTTTCGGGATAGAAGACCGCATTGTGATTGCTTTAACGCAGTTTAAAAAGCGGACAGAAAAAAATATCTCCCGTCTTGAACTGGCAATGCCGGGATATCTTGGGGAAGAAGAAGCGGAAGAAGCAGTTCCGGACTTCTTAGACGGCCTGGATGACGACGAAGGTATGTTTGATATCTAAGGTAAAGGAGAATGAGGAATTTGAAAGATTATAGAAGCAAAAGAATTCAGATCGTTTCCGTTTTCACACTCTTACTGGCAGGGGGATTGATCTTTTCCATCCTGTGGTCCACGATCCGAAATACGAATTATGACCAGCAATATGCCAGCAATCATCAAAAAAATCTGATTACAAATAGAGATGATATTTTATGCGGGGATATTACGGATACAAATGGGAAAGTAATCGCTTCGGCAAAAAAAGACGGGAAAAAACAGGTGATTGAATACGACGATCCCTATGCCTATACATTATTTGTCGGCTTGACAACAGGAAAAGATTCTCCGGAGACGTATGGCTTATATGAGATGTATCAAAATTACCTGTACGAAGCATCAGAAGGAGAAACAAAAGGTGCGACGATTCAGACATCGATCGACAGCGATCTGCAAAAATATGCCTATAACCTTTTGGCAGAACAGAAAAAGCGGGGATCTGTTATCATTATGGAGGCAAAAACCGGAAAGATTAAAGCCTGTGCGTTTACTCCGTCTGTCAATGGCAATGAGCTTGCAGAAGACTGGAAAGAGCAGTTAAAAAAAGACGGCGGTTATATTAAGCCCCTGTTAAATCCGGTCGTTCCGGGAAGTATTTATAAGATTACGACGAGTGTCGGCATTCTGGAACAGGGATTGGAAAAGATTACGATCAACGATCAGGGAAGTATGAAAATCGGGAATACTTCGTTAAGAAACAGCGGAGGTGCGGTATATGGTCCGCTGACTCTGTCCGGCGGTTTTCTGCACAGTTCCAATGTTTATTTTGGCACGATGGGAAAAGATTATCTGAAACAGGCTAAATTGGAAGAGCTTGCGGATCGTTTTCTGATCGGGAAAAATCTGAAACTCGACTTTGGAACCGTTTCATCTCAATTTTATGCCAATAATGAAAAGGTTACCTTTTCCGATATCCAGAATGCATGGACAGCGATCGGGCAGAATGAGGTGCGTCTTACGATCGTAAATGCAGCAATGTTAGCTCAGACGATCGCTAATAACGGCGTTATGATGAAACCATACGCGGTGGAGAGCATTTATCACAGCCATGGAAGTGAGAAAACTTATGTCGAAAAGACATCGGAACAGGTATATAAAACAGTAACAGAACCGGAGATCGCAGAACAGATTCGCACGATCATGAAAAATACCGGTGAATATTATACAAACCGCCGGACAGGAAAAACGACGATCACTGCCGGGGGCAAAGAGATTTCGATTGGACTAAAAACAGGTACTGGTGAGATTGGCGGTGACAAAAAAAACAGTATTTGGATTACATCAATGGCTCCGGCGGATGATCCGGAGTATGTAATCGCCATGAATATTTATGATTCCGATCAGGCAGGAGTCAGTTTGTTAGGAGATATCATTTCCTTATACAAAGAGACTATGAAAGAAGGAGAATAGGCATGGATTACCGGGTGTACAGTTTTACGAGAAGGAATGGACGGGCAGAAAATCAGGATTATCTGTTCTATGAAAAGAAACAATTCGCGGAAAGTGAAACACTCCTGCTGTTTGGTGTATGCGACGGCATGGGAGGAATGGATAATGGAAGTGAGATTTCGCGTCTGACGGCATGGACATTTGAGGCTTATTTTTCCAGATATATGGCAGCTGCCCTGGCACAGGCAAAGGCACCGGTCTTGCCGCATTCCAGGATGGAACAGATTCTGATTCATTCTGTCAAGGCGGTTCAAAAGACAATCTGCGCCTATATGATAAAGCATGAAATTGACGGGGGAAGTACGTTAACGGCTGCTGTGATCGCTGAAAAGATGTTGTATGTGGTCAATTCCGGAGACAGCCCCTGCTACTTGATCAACCGTCAGAGAGAGTCGATCGAATTGATTTCAGAAATTGAAAATTTTGCTTACGAAGGCTTAAAGCAGGGGAAATTTACCGATGTCAAATCCCGGGAATTTTATCGTGCATCTTCGTATCTGACAAACTTCATCGGATCGCAGAGATTCCGGGAGCCGAAAGTACGCCGCTATCCCGTGATAGCGGGAGATCTGATCCTGATGGGAAGCGATGGATTGTTTGGTAATCTGGATCAAACGGAGATTTTTCAGGAAGCAGTACAGATTTCCGCGGTGAAATTGCCCGAACAGCTTGCCTGTCGTACTGCATCTGAGGGTGAGACGGACAATCAGAGCGGAATTGTCTGCCGAGTGACAGAAATATAGAGGGCGATTTCAATAGGAGGATAGAATGCTGAAAACAGGAAATACCTTTGGAGTCAGTGATGAACTGATTATTCAAAATAAGAAAAAAGCGGTTGGAGAAATCAAGAAATACTTGCGTTATGAAGAAGAGGCCGAAAATGTGTCAGAGCAAGGCTATCGAACAGCAGGAACAGCGTTTGAAGTATGCCGGGAAGAGATCGCCGGAGAAAAAGAATGCATGTTCTGCAGCCAAAATTGCGAACAGAGAAAAAAATATTATATTAAATGCATTGATATTCAAAAATTAAAATATCAAATGAAAAAAATGGGAAAGAATTCATTTAAAAAATCCCAGTTTTATGTGCATTTATGCTGTATGGAAAGAGAACGTCAGCTGGCGGATCAGCTGAAAGAGACTCTGGTCAGCGCTTATCTTGTTCCGCCGAAATATATTTTTGATATCGGGGAAGGGGAAGAGACCAGAAAAGCAGAGCTAAAAGGAACGGCTTACCCATATCGAGGAAAAAGCTGGAGTCAGGTGCTCCGGGAATGCCGTGGAAGCATGGACATCGGGGAACTTTTTCTGCTGAAAGAAAGGGTCATCTTTCAGTTGCTGCATGCGGTAAAAGCACTGCATCAGCTGCCAGGCAATCTCGTTCATCGGGATTTAAAACCGGCGAATATGCGGGTGGAACAGCTGGGGGAAAATTATTTTGGTGAGATCCTCGTTTCTATCATTGACTGGGACTGGGTAAATATCGGAAATGAAGTGAATGATCCCTTTGCAGATATTTGCGGAGGAACGAGCGGATTTGCACATCCGAGAAGTTTTGTTAAGAATGACGATCAGATATTGGATGCCAGTCCTTCTAAGAGATGGGATTATTATTCGGCAGCGTTGACTATTTATTATATTTTAGAAGAAAAGTACCATTTTTACAGGCAGGAGCATTATTGGGAAAGCAAGGATGCTTTTGTATTAAGGGATATGCCCAATACGAGGAATTATCTGCAAAGCTGCTGCGGAAGGAAAGAACAGGGAGAAAAGTGTTATGAGCTGTTAAAAAGTATTTTGCAGAAAATGATGGGTGAGAATCAGGAATATCAGAATCAGTATGCCGATATTCAGGATGCGATCCGGGATTTTGAACAGTATATCGTGTGGCGGTATGGAAGATCGCATTCCCGTGATTTTCAGATCAAATATCTGCTGGGGCAGTCCGATCAGCGCTATTGTACAGAACGTCTGACCAGCATATCATGCCGGTATCGTTCGGAAAAAACAGCGGAAAAGGAATGGTTTTATGTTCTGGCAGAAAGAGATGCCGTTACACTTGAACTTGATGGAAAACAGATTGCAGTATTGTATACGACAGGAGATAAGAATCTGCAGGGATTGATCCTCGCGGAAGGATGGAGCTGGAAAACAGACAGCGACATCCACTGTACGTTGAAATACCGTGAAATACTCTGTTGTGAAGAAACCGGTGAACAAATAGAACTTTATTATACAGATATGAAGTAGAAGGAGAAGAGGATGGGAACAATAATCATTGATTTTGTGATCGATGCTACAGAATCATCGAGTATCAATCTGCCGGCTATTAATTTGTTTTGTGATGATCTCATCGCGAAAGGATATCGGGTACTCGCTCCTTTTCACGATGTTTCGTATGGGATCACGGTATTTTACGGAAAGGAAGAGCCGGTAAAGGTGTATGATTTTAAAAAGGAATTATTTACGGGAGACCGGTATCTGTTTAACAGGGTTTTTGATATGGTATGCATCGGGCAGGGGTCGGCTGACGGCAGAGATCATATCCTCGGGGGTATGATGCAGTCGGGCCAAAAGCTTCGGGAAGTCAAAGCGGATGTAAAGGTTATGCTCGTTTTTTCAGATTCCTATGTCGACAAGATGGATGCGGAACAGGCTGGCATTTTATCGGCGCAGAGTGTATACTTATATTTAGCAGACCAGTCGGAATTAGGAGAAGTAAATATGACTCTTTTCTGGGGAATGCCGATGCTGAATCAGTCAGACAAAGTCGATCACCGGCTGATGCCGCAAAGGAGGCGGCTCTCCGATCTGTTTGACGAGAAAAAAAGACAAGAACGGATGGATGAAGTCATTGACAGCATCATAGCTCTGACGGAATAACGGAAAGGATAACTATGGACATTTTAAATCAATATGGACGAGGAAGCGGGCTGTCTGTCTGCTTTTGTGTGCTTCAGATTACGAAAGAAGTAGAAAGAAAACTGTATCAGATACAGCAGCAGATGTCAGAATCGGATCTTAAAATCAGGCAAAGTTATGTTTATGGGGATCAGACGGTCAATGCCGTTGCCTTTTCCCGGTTTCTTCCGAACCATTATACGAAAATCGAAAAATCAACGTGCGAATATCCGGCTCATGAGGCGTTAATCCTGGCTGCCGGAATGATGCAGAAAGAAAAAGAACGGATCAGGAGAAAAGACCGGGAAGAAGAGTGGACATGTCTGCTGCTGATCCTTGGGGAGGAAACAGCCTTAAAGCAGAAGGGGAACCGTACCGGCGCTTACCAGACGGTCAAACAGTGGGTGCTGGATCAGAAAGCGGAATTTGCGGTGGAAGTAGTTTAAAAACGGAGCAATGGTATGTTTGTAGAAGAAAGACAGGAGCAGATCCTGAAATTATTGCATGAAAACGGAAAAGTAAAGGTAAAAGAATTAAGTGAAATGTTTGAAGTGACTGAGGACTGTATCCGAAAGGATCTTGCGGGCATGGAAAAAAAGAAGTTGTTAAAGCGGACCTACGGAGGGGCGATCCTTCGGGAAAACCTTCATCCGGGGCACACAAACATTGTATCGGAACGGCATAATAAAAATTTGGATAAAAAAAGAGCGATTGCTAAAAAAGCGGTCCGACTGTTAAAAGATGGAGATGTTATTTTTTTGGATATTTCAACGACCAATTTGGAAGTTGCCAAAGAAATCATAAAATCCGGATTAAAAGTCAAAGTTGTCAGCCATATGCTTGGAATCGCCGATCTGTTTGCACAGGAACAGAAGGCGGGGCTTGATTTCATTATGCTCGGAGGAACGCTTAATTACTCTCAGAACAGCATGCTGGGAGCACTAACGGTTAAAATGCTTGAAACATTTCGTTTTGATTGTTGTTTTCTCGGGGTTGTTGGTGCTGATATTTCTGCCAATGAGATTTCTACTTATCTTTCGGAAGACGGTGTGATGAAATCTTCAGCGGCCCTGCGCAGCAACAATGTTTATTTGGTAATGGAAAAGCAGAAGTTTGATTTTAAAGGCAATTATGTGTATGCAAAATTTGATGATGTGGATGGGGTGATCTGTGAAGAGAAGCCATCAAAAGAGATTCAGAAAGCGCTCGGAGATTATCGAGTGGAGCTGATATAATAAAGGAGGTACCTATGGTTCGTTTTGCATTAATCGGAACTAATTTTATTACAGACAATTTTATGGATGCCGGAAGGCAATGTGAAGGCTTCCATGTTCAGGCGGTTTATTCAAGAACAATGAAGCGTGCAAAGGAATTTGCGGAGAAATACGGGATTGAAGACTGTTATGATTCTTTAGACGATCTTGCGGCGGCGGATAATATCGATGCGGTCTATGTGGCCAGCCCCAATGCGCTGCATGCCGGACAGAGCATTCAGATGTTAAATGCCGGAAAACACGTATTATGTGAAAAGACAATTGCCTCAAATCAAAGGGAATTAAAGCAGATGCTCGATGCGGCCAAAAAAAATAATGTGATCGTATTAGAAGCAATGCGTCCGGTTTTTGATCCGGGATTTCGGGCAATCCAGGAAAATCTTCCAAAACTTGGTGCAATCCGAAGAGCAACCTTCCAATACTGCCAATATTCAAGAAGATATGACAATTATAAAGCAGGTATTATTGAAAATGCGTTTAAACCGGAACTGTCAAACGGGGCGATGATGGATATCGGGGTTTATTGTGTACATCCGATGGTAAAATTATTTGGAATGCCGGATCAGATCCTCGCTTCCGGCTATAAACTGAGTACCGGAGCAGAAGCGATGGGTACCATTATTGCACGATACGGCAATGAAATGCAGGCTGAACTCCTCTATTCAAAAATTACAGATTCCATTCTGCCCAGTCAGATCCAGGGAGAAGACGGATCTATGATCATTGAAGAGATCCCGGATACGGTAAACATTAAAATCCGCACGCGCAAGGATAAGGCTTGGGAAGAAATCAAGATTGATAAAAAAGAAAATAACATGTATTATGAGATTGAAGAATTTATCCGTCTCATTGAAAATGGAGAAAGTGCAGAGAAGCATAATCAATATTCCTTATGGGAGCTTGCCGTAATGGATGAGGCGAGAAAGCAGATAGGGATTGTTTTCCCAGCAGATCAGTAAGAAATGATTCAGGATATCGGTATCTTGTCAAAATAAATTATGGATCAGAAGAAAGAAATTTTTTAAGGAGAACGAGATGATGAAACAGGATTGGTGGAAGAAAAAAGTTGCATACCAGATTTATCCGAAAAGCTTTCAGGACAGCAATGGAGACGGTATCGGGGATCTTCCGGGGATTATTTCCAGATTGGATTATTTAAAGGAGTTGGGAATTGATATTATCTGGATCTCGCCGATCTATCAGTCGCCGATGGTCGATCAGGGATATGACATATCCGATTATCAATCGATCGATCCTTGTTTTGGAGACATGGAGGATATGAGACACCTGGTAGATGAAGTAAAAAAGAGAGACATGTATCTCTTAATGGATCTTGTTGTTAATCATTGTTCGGATCAGCATCCGTGGTTTCAGGAAGCAATCCGCGATCCGTTTGGAAAATACGGAAACTATTTTTATATTGAGAAAAAGAGCGATAAGATCCCGAATAACTGGCGTTCTCAATTCGGAGGCAGCGTCTGGGAACCGCTTCCGGGACATAAAGACCTGTATTATTTACATACATTTGCCAAAGAGCAGCCGGATCTAAACTGGGAAAATCCGGATCTTAGGGAAGAAATTTATCGTATGGTGAACTGGTGGCTGGACTTTGGAATTGATGGTTTTCGAATTGATGCGATCATGAATATTAAAAAGAATATTGCCTGGGATAATTATCCTGCCGACAGGCCGGATGGCCTGGTCAGCGTATCTAAAATGCTAAAAGAGACAACCGGAATCGGTGAATTTTTAGGAGAATTAAAGAGGCGATGTTTTGAACCGCACAATGCGCTGACCGTAGGAGAAGTCTTTGATCCGACCGGGGAACGTACAGAAGAATTTATTGGAGAAGAAGGATATTTTTCAACGATGTTTTTCTTCGACCCGATCGTACCATTTCTACATGATGGCCTGGAGACACGGCTGCAGACATTTGATGTAAAAATTTGGAGAGATATTATTTTTCGAAAGCAAAAACAGGGATTTTTTGCAAATGTCATTGAAAACCACGATCAGCCGAGAGGGGCGAGCTTGTTGATCCCGGAAGGAGACTATAGTTTTTATAGTGTGTCTGCGTTAGGCTCTATCAATCTGCTCCTTCGAGGACTGCCGTTTTTATATCAGGGCCAGGAAATTGGTATGACGAATACAGTTTTTTCTTCTCTGGATGATTTTGACGATACCGCAGTTGGCGATCAGTATAAAGAAGCGATTGATTTTGGGTATACGCCGGAAGAAGCGTTCGCATTTGTAAGCCGGTACGGCAGGGATAATGCAAGAACTCCGGTTCAATGGACCGACGGGGAGCAGGCAGGATTTACAACGGGGATCCCGTGGCAGAAAGTAAATCCAAATTATAAGGAAATTAATGTTGAAGCTCAGGAAAAAGAGTATGGCTCGATTCTCAACTTTTACCGGCGGCTTATTGCATTCCGTAAATCCGAACAATACGGCGATTTGTTCGCATATGGGGATATGAATGCAAAATACGAATCTGAAGATACGATATTTGCTTTTGAACGGTCTTATAACGATCAGAGAATTCTCTTTTTATGCAATTATTCGGCAGATAAGAAAAAATTGGAACTGGAAGAGCAGGGGAATGTTATCTTTGTTAATTATCCGCAGACGACATTTGAAGGCAATGCAATCTGTCTGAAGCCGTATGAAGTTGTTGTTTTAGATTTATCATAAACAAAAAAAGGCAGGAACAATGAATATTTTACTCAATATCAATAATTTTAGTGAACCATTTGCTTATGAGATCTTGAAGGATATCATAAAACCATATATGCGTGTGTTGATCGTTCCTTTTTCCTATCACGAAGATTATATTCACAATGCAGAGGAATTTGATGAACATTATAGCAAGGGAAAAGAGGAATTTGAAGATATTGCAAAAGAATTTATGAATTATGGGATAAAACGCAGAAATATTCAGATCCTGCATTATTATCGGGATACAAGAAAGACAACACACCGTAAATTCCACTTTGCGGATATCCTCTTTTTCATTGGGGGATATCCGGATCGACTCATGTACCGGATCGATCATTTGAAACTTCGGCCATTGATCAAAAAATTTAAGGGAATTATCATGGGTACGAGTGCCGGAGCGATGGTCCAGCTGGATTGCTATCATCAGACACCGGAAGAGGAGGGGCAGGAATATGACTACGGTGAAGGACTGGGTCTTTTATCCGGATTTGATATTGAAGTACACTATGAACCTTCTTTTCTGCAGCTTACAAGCATGATCACGGATCTGAAATACCGGGGAAGACCGATCTATGCGCTGCCAAATAAGGGCGGCATGATCGTAGACGGGGAGAAGATCGTGCTGCTCGGGGATGCATTTCGAATCGGACCGGAGGATATTGACGATATTCAGGCTACGATCGACTGGGTCGTTCGTGAAGGAAAGGTTTCGAAATTTGAAAGAATATTTTGATCATGAAATTAAGATTAATGAGAACAATGCAAATGCATACATCGATCCGTCAGGAGGTTTTATGAAACGAAACGATATTTATATCATTCACGGAACGGACTATAAAAAGATGACGATCAAATTGTTGAAACATCTTGATCTGGCAGGGGATATTGAAGACAGAAAACAGTGTATCGGGATCAAGCCGAATCTGGTCAATGCAACTTCGGCATCTCATGGAGCAACAACACATCCGGAGATTGTGGATGGCCTGTTAACGTATTTAAAAGAGGAAGGCTTTTGGAATATTCAGGTATTGGAAAGCTCCTGGGTGGGGGAAAAGACGATGAATGCGGCCAGATCAAATGGTATTTTGGAAGTATGTAAGAAGCATGGGGTCGATTTTCTTGATCTTCAGAAGGATCAGGGAATTGTCTGCCGCGGCGGAAGTATGGAGATTAAAGTATGCAAAAAAGCTATGGATATTACGTATATGATAAATCTTCCTGTAGTGAAAGGCCATTGTCAGACGAAGATTACATGTGCTTTGAAAAACGAAAAAGGGCTGATTCCGAATAGTGAGAAACGCCGGTTTCATACAATGGGACTTCACCGGCCGATTGCGGCGTTAAATACGATCATTCGGCAGGATTTGATCTTGGCGGATAATATATGCGGCGATCTTGATTTTGAAGAAGGCGGGAATCCGGTTCGTATGGATAGGATCTTGGCATTTAAAGATCCGGTGCTTTGCGACAGTTTTGCAGCCGAGAGCATGGGATATGTACCATACGAAATTGAATATATTCGGTTAGCGGAAGAACTGGGGATTGGAAGCAGCGATACGACAAAAGCGCGGATCCATCTTTTAAATGAGGAAGAAAAAGTGGGTAAAAAAGTTTTGCCGGCAAGGAAAGCAGAACATCTTTCTGTTTATGTAGATGCGAAAAATGCCTGTTCTGCCTGCTATGGTTCTCTGATTTATGCACTTGACCGATTGGATAAAAAAGGAGAACTGCGCGGTAAGAAGAGAAAGAGCATCGGGATCGGACAGGGATACCGGGGAAAAACAGGTTTATGTGGAATCGGAAATTGTACCGGTTGTTTCGAAAGACATCTGGAAGGTTGTCCTCCGAAAGCTGTTGATATTGTAAAATTTTTGGAAGAAGGATGGGGAAATTAATATTTACAAAATATTCTGAAAATTATAAAAAATAAAAAATATTTTCAAAAAATAGTTGACAGATAGCGGGAAATAACTTATAATTAAGACATACAAAGAAGATACTAACGATAGGAGGTACAGTCCATTGACATAATTTATTTATTTCCCTTTTTTATCTCTTTTCAAAGAGTTGATATTATAGAGGAACAGGTTAAAATTTAAAGAAAGCGAGGTTATAAAGTGAAACTTCTAGAAATTCATTAACAGGGCTATCTGATCAATAAAAATGAACAGATAGCCCTATTTCTTTGGATTAAAATAACGTATTATTTATCGCATTTATTCAAAAACATTCATTATTTCATTAATTATATGGAAATTATTAATAATATCAATATATTTTATCAATAATTATTTGTTATTTTATTATCAATGGGTTATAATAATAGAAGCTGTAGGTATTGATATCATTAAATATGAGAGGTTGGAATTATGATGTTTTTAAAATTTCTTTTGGCAATATTGCCAATCGTATGGCTGATTATTGCATTGAGCGGGCTGAAAATGGCAGGTCATAAAGCATGTTCCATTACCCTGATTATTACAGTGATCATGGGCATGTTTTATAAAAAACTGAGCGGCCTTTATGTGGCATCTGCTGTTTTAGAAGGAGTCCTGAATGCACTTTGGCCAATTTGTCTTGTTATCATTGCTGCATTATTTACATATAACCTGTCTCTAAAAACGGGCGCAATGGAAAAAATCAAAAAAATGCTTGGCAATGTATCTTGTGACAGCCGTGTGTTAGCCCTGATCATTGGATGGGGATTCGGTAATTTCATGGAAGGCATGGCCGGATTTGGAACCGCAGTTGCGATTCCGGCGTCTATGCTCGCAGGGATCGGAATGAATCCTATAAACGCGGTTGTCGGATGTCTTGTTGTAAATACAACACCGACTGCCTTTGGGTCTGTCGGCGTACCTACCGTAACTCTTTCATCGATCACAGGGATTGATATTTTACCATTATGTACGGATATTGCATTGATTCAGATGCTGTTGACTGCGTTGTCACCATTTTTTATTGTCTGCATTTGCGGACAAGGATTAAAATCCTTAAAAGGCATGATACCTATGACGCTGGTTGCATCTTTGTCTTTTGTAATTCCATGGTATCTGACAGCAAGTTTTATTGGTGCAGAACTTCCTAATATTATCGGTGCGATCGTTTCTATGGCATGCATGATCCTTGCAGCAAAAAAAATCGGTCCGAAAAAAGATCCGGAATATGAGATTGAGATTCGTCAGGAAGAAGGAGAAAAGATCACAGTAAAAGATGGTATCGTGGCATGGAGTCCATTTATTCTGATCTTTATCCTGTTAATGGCGGTATCTGATCTGTGTCCGCCAATCCATGATTTTCTGGCACAGTTCCGGTCACAGGTGGTTGTATATGCCGGAGAAGGCGGCAGTACGTTGACATTCAGCTGGATCAATACACCGGGCGTGATCATTTTTATTGCAGCAATTATCGGTGGCCTGATTCAGAAAGCCAAGATTTCAGAAATGATCACTGTACTGCTCGAGACATTGAAAGCATACTGGAAAACGGTACTGACGATCTGCTGCGTTATGTCAACAGCAAAAATCCTCGGGTACAGCGGAATGATTTCTGATATTGCTCAATTTCTCGTAGTCATTACAGGAGCGGCATATCCATTTGTTTCTCCGATCATAGGCGTTGTCGGCGGATTTGTTACAGGATCCGGAACATCAACTTGTGTATTATTTGGGGCACTGCAGAAAGAGACGGCGATGTCTCTTGGTTTAGATCCGACATGGATCGCATCAGCTAATATTATGGGTGCAGGAATCGGTAAGATGATCTGTCCACAAAGTATCGCAATCGGCGCAGGCGCGATCAATGCGGTTGGATCAGAAAGCGTTATTTTAGGAAGAGTATTTAAATATTGCCTGTTCTATACGATCGTAGCAGGAATCGTTTGTATTGCAGGCGCATATCTATTTTAAAATTTAAATATTTATTATTGGCAAAAGGAAAAGGAGTGGCAGTATGAAACAGATTAATTATGTAGTTACGAACAGATTGGGAATCCACGCAAGACCATGTGCAGTTTTTGCTCAGGGTTGTACAGAATTTCGTTCATTAGTTCGAGTTAAAAATGGGGAAAAAGAAGCAAACGGAAGAAGTGTCTTAGAACTGATCAAACTTGGCTTAAAGAAAGATGACGTCATGACGATCAAAATTGAAGGTACGGATGAAGAGGCCTGCTATGATGCGATCATGAACATATTAGACAAAGAATTTAATGCGGGAACTTCCGGTGATTTGTTTAAAATTGCTTTCTTTGGAACAAAAGATTATGACAGAATTTTCTTTACGGAATTAATAAAAGAAAAAGGCGATGGTACGTATAATACAGAAATCCAGTTCCTTGATTCAAATCTTGAACCGGAAACGGTCAGTCTTGCAGCCGGTAACGACGCTGTCTGTGTCTTTGTAAATGCAAATGTTAATGGTGATGTTGTTCGTGAACTGCATAAAATGGGCATTCGTCTGATCTTGCTCCGCTGTGCGGGATTCAACAATGTTGATCTGGAAGCTGCAAAAGAATGTGGAATTACTGTACTTCGTGTTCCTGCATATTCTCCATATGCAGTAGCAGAACATGCGATGGCAATCATGCAGGAAGCAAACAGACGTCTTCATAAGGCGTATACAAAGATGAAAGACAATAACTTTGCTTTGAATGGTCTGTTAGGTTTGGACTTACATAACAAAGTAGCAGGTATTGTCGGAACCGGACGAATTGGAGTATGTATGGCCCAGATCTGTAAAGGATACGGCATGAAAGTCATCGGCTGGGATGCATTCCCAAATAAAACTTTGGAAGAACAGGGCATCTTAACTTATGTAGATCAGGAAGAACTGTTCAGAACAGCAGATCTGATCTCTCTTCATGCACCATTGTTCCCGAATACACATCATATGATCAATGAAGAAACGATCGGAATGATGAAAGAAACGGTTATGCTTGTCAATACTTCCAGAGGTGGCCTGATCGATACAGAAGCATTGATCCGTGCGTTAAAAGGCGGAAAATTCCATGCAGTAGCATTGGATGTGTATGAAGGCGAAGACGATAATGTATACAATGACCGCAGTGATGAAGTAATCCAGGACTGCATTACAGCAAGACTGTTAAGTTTCCCACAGGTTGTTGTAACAAGCCACCAGGCATTCTTTACAAAAGAAGCGATGCAGGCAATTGCCGTTGTTACGATGGAAAATGCAAGAAACTTCAACGAAGGTAACGATTACGGAAATGCTGAGGTAAAAGCTCAGTAATAATATAAGTAAAACATTAAGGGCGCCGCAAAGTCATCAAATGGTGATGGAGCGGCGCCCTTACTTATGCTGTCTTACGAAACGGCTGAGAAACAGGGTTTCTTTTAAGCCATTTTCTGCAAGAATGCACGTGTTCTTTCATTTTTCGGATGATCGATGACATCTTCCGGACGTCCCTCTTCTACGATAACGCCCTTATCCATAAAGATGATCCGGTCGGCTACCTTTCGAGCAAAGCTGATCTCATGTGTAACAATGATCATCGTCATCTTTTCCTCTGCCAATTGACGGAGAACCTTCAGTACTCCTGCTGTGATTTCCGGATCCAGTGCCGATGTCGGTTCATCAAAGAAGATCATTTTAGGATTCATGGCAAGCGCCCTGGCGATCGCTACACGCTGCTGCTGACCGCCGGATAACTGACATGGATAATAATCTTCCTTGCCTTCCAAACCTACTTTTGCAAGCAGTTCCTTTGCTTCCTGAATGACTTCGGATTTATTCCTTTTCTGGATACTGATCGGCGCATCCGTGATATTCTTCATAACATTATAATGTGGGAACAGATTAAAATTCTGGAATACAAGACCAAATGTATTTTTCAGCTTGCGAAGCGTACCCTTATCGGCGTAAACCGCTGTTCCATTATTATCCGTAACGGCAGATTCACCGACATACTTCATTGTGCCTGCGTCCATCGTCTCTAACATTGTTGCACATCGTAAAAAAGTAGATTTTCCGGATCCGGACGGACCGAGAATCGCGATCACTTCTCCTTCAGAGACATCCATAGAAATGTCGCGCAATACTTCCAAGTCTCCGAAACTTTTTTTCAAATGACTGATTTCTAATAATTTCATGTCTGCCTCCTGTTTAATCATAATATGCCAGTTTTTTCTCCAGACGTCCCATGATAAATGCGACGATGAAGTTAAATACATAATAGAAAATACCGGCTACAAATAATGGCATAATGCTTGCTTGTGCTGCGGCAACCTGTTTTGCCAGTGTAAACATTTCTGTATAGGCCAGGGCAAATGCCAAAGAAGTATCTTTTACTAAAGTAATGATCTCGTTTGTTGCAGGTGGAAGAACCCGTTTTACCATCTGAGGGAAAATGATCTTCCAAAATGTCTGGATACGAGTATATCCGAGCACATCTGCGGCTTCATATTGGCCTTTTGGAATTCCTTCAATTCCTGCACGGAAGATTTCCGCAAAATATGCTGCATAGTTCATTGAGAAACCGATAATTACCGCATAAAACCGGAAACCGGCAGATACGGAAACATTGAATACGTAATACGGGCCAAAGAATACAACCAGCAACTGCAGCATCAGAGGAGTACCGCGCATAATGGAAATATAGATTTTGGCCAGAATCTGTAAGATAACAAACTTGGACCGGCGAATGGAGCAGATGATCAGACCAAGCGGGAGTGAACAGATTAACGTTAATACGAAAATTGCAAGGGATGCCAGCATACCTTTGTAAAGCTGCTGAATGATATCGGTTACTCTGGAAACGAGGTCCTGTTGTGCCGTTTCATCATAGTCCTGTAAATATGCGGAATCCGTACCTTTTTCACCGAGACAGATGGAATCTTCCAGACCCCAGTCTTTTGCGATTTCTTCAAAGGTTCCGTCCTCTTCCATTGCATCTAATGCTTCCTGCACTTGATCACGGAGTTCGGTATTACCCAGTTTAAATCCGATTCCATACTGTTCGGATGAAACCCGTTCATCGAGCATGACAAATTCATCGCCGCGCTGTTCTACCTGGAACTTGGCAACGCCGTAGTCCATACAGATCGCATCCACGGATCCTGCTTCCAGATTCATAAATGCGCTGTTGTAATCCGATACTTGCTGGAAGTCGCGGAAGCTCTTATATAATTCTTTGTTTTCTTCGGTTGCATCTCCGCCGGTGAATGCTGCCAGTGCGGAGGAGTCTGCCTGAACGACCATAACCTTGTCTTTCAGATCTTCCAGTGTTTTAATATCAGAATCTGATTTTACGATAACGACCTGGGAGTTGTCGATATAGGCCTTTGACCAGGTATAACCGCTTTCCCGTCCATTGATCGTAAAACCGTTCCAGATACAATCGATCGCACCAGTTTTCAATTCCATGTCCTTGGAATCCCAGTCAATTGGCTGTTTCTTTAATGTCCAACCGTTACGTTTACAAACTTCTGCTGCCAGATCAAGATCGAAACCTACGTATTCTCCGTCGTCATCCTTATATCCATAAGGAGGGAATTCTGCATCAAAACCGACAATAAATGTTTTCTTATCTGATGTCGATTCTGAATCATTTCCACATCCAATCAATAGTCCGGCAAGCATAGAAATGACTGCAAGAAGCAGTACCAGTTTTTTCATATGCTTTTTCATTAAATACTATCCTCTCTTTCTTTTAGTGTGATAATAAAGTATCACTCTGCTTTACTAAAGCTATTATAAAGGTTCTTAAGGCTTAATGCAAGGAAAGAAGCCGAAAAA
>DVKZ01000119.1 GCA_018715775.1 Candidatus Fimousia stercorigallinarum
ATTAGTCAGAATGTCCATGTTTCTTTTTTCTTTCAAAAGATCCGATAATGTATTTAAGCTTTTTAAAATTTCTTCCTGCCTTTTTAAAATCGGCAGAAAATCCATCATAAGAAACTTTCTATTCAAACGAAAATCTCTTTCCAGAGACTTAGTTAAAATCTGCATTGCCTCATAAGCCTGTGCAAACTCTAAAGCATCCCAGTGTTCGTATGCCAAGGCAAGATTAAACACAAAGGAAAGCTGCTGTCTGATGTCCGGAGTTGGTACACTTTCCTTTAATTCTTCCAGCTTTTTACGTGCTCCGGAATAGTTATACTTATCAAATAATGTAAACGCTTTTTCGATTTCCAAATCTCCAAAAATCTCAACTGGATTCGAAATATAGTATAATTCCTCTGTACCCGGCTCAGGTTTTCTAAAATCCGTAAGATATTGTGTCGTTCCAATATAAATTAACTGTACGTTAATGACAGCACCTGCCATAGCTGCTGCGGCAGACATGGATTTTGTACCTCCTGTAAAGTCAATATACAGTTTGTCCGGTCTGTCCCATTTTAGATAGGCCGCTTTAATCTCACGATAAATATCTAATGGATCCGTTTCGTGAACTCTTCGTTTTGAATATGTAACTGCATCCAGCTTACAATATTTTACTATCTTATTCAAGATATACTGTGTCCTTTCAGTATACAAGAAAAGGATACGCTTAGGCTGCAACAACTGAATATCTAATACTAACGGTTCATAGGAAGTTCCGACAGACATAATAAGATAATCAACTTTTTCATAGACTTTATTGCTATTATTCTCAATAAATTCTTCTTCAATTAGTTTCATGAGTTTGGTTTCATAAAAATTTTCGGCTCTTTCTCTCTGTTTTATGGTTTTTCTCTCCAGGCATTTCCATTTTTCGGTCATATTAATAAGTTCTTGATTCATAATTTCGTCCTTTCAATTTCATATTTATTGAGATTTTGTATTACGTAATTCTTTCGTCTCCTTCCCGCCCTGAATTTTATATGAAGGACTGGTAATACAATGCCCTTAAACGGGCTCTTTTCATTTCTACCAATATGAGCTTGAAAGACATTTTTCAGATGAGATGTGTCAATGCCCTTAAACGGGCTCTTTTCATTTCTACAAAAGGAGAAACAAATATGACAACATTATCAGTAAGTGTGTCAATGCCCTTAAACGGGCTCTTTTCATTTCTACGAGAATGGCAAGGATCTAGGATGGCTTTCGGAGTTAGGTGTCAATGCCCTTAAACGGGCTCTTTTCATTTCTACGGATCTCAATTTAATCTTATCAATCGCGTTACCTGTTGGTGTCAATGCCCTTAAACGGGCTCTTTTCATTTCTACTGCCTGTGGGTTCTAGCTTTGAGTTCGATGGACTCAAGATGTGTCAATGCCCTTAAACGGGCTCTTTTCATTTCTACAAAAATGAAGAATAAAGAATTTTTTAAAGAAAAGATTGTGTCAATGCCCTTAAACGGGCTCTTTTCATTTCTACTGCACGTAATTATGGGCGCTTTAGCAAGAATGTATGTGTCAATGCCCTTAAACGGGCTCTTTTCATTTCTACGAGGAAAAACTATGAGAAAACGGATCATCGCATTAGTGTGTCAATGCCCTTAAACGGGCTCTTTTCATTTCTACGGTACCCTCTGGGAACCCGCATAAATACTGGCTTCTCAGCCTCATTTTTGCAGGTATTTGTCTGAAAATTCTGAAAACAGGCTTTTTTCACTCATTTTTTGGCATGTTAATATTTTTGTAACATTTTAAGCTTCTTCATCATTTCCTGCGATAGAATTATTATACTCCTATATTATCAAAAATAAAAGCATTTCCGCGTATGTCTTTTGTAAAAATATACAGTTCAGCCTGGCGGATGAACCACGGGTTTTACACCGGCTAAAAGATAGCCGATGTACCCATGAATAACTGTTTTTTATTCTCAATCAGGTCCATTGTTTCATAGCCGAATGGTTACTCTTTCTTAACACAAAAATCCCTTACAAGCTTCGCATAATTGTCCGGCTCATGATTCAAAAATCCAAGATGGCTGTAACCAGGTATTACCTTAATCTCAGCCTTTGGATACAGTGCCCAGACCACTTCGCTGTTAATGGACACATTGTCTTCCTTCTCTCCATACAAAAGATGCATCGGCTGCTTCACACCCGGTTCCAGCTTATAATCCGACAGGAATTCAGCCATAACTTTAAGCGAAGACAGGCTCAGGGACTCCATGCATACCTGCATCTTTTCCGGCCAGTCACCCACATAGATTTTTCTCATCGTTTTAATCGATTTCTGCGGGTTTTTCCGCGCACTTTTCATAAAATAGCTGAAAATAAGATAGATTGCGGTCTGAACCACCCATTTGTATTTGGAGCGATAGAAGTTTACCGCTCCGTCCAGAATCAGGCGCCGGATCTTCAACTCCGGTCGTTTCGCCAGTCTGACTGCAAAAATGGTTCCCATCGAAAGACCGATCACCGCCTCAAACTCCGTATGTCCCGCATTTTTCAGCATAGCGATCAGTTTCTCAGTCTGCTGCTCCGGACTCTCAAATTCTCCGCAGCCGGGATGGAAACCATCCATGGTCACACAGACCATATGGTATTCCGGAAGAGCTTCCGCCAGAGTGCTGAAGCATTCGCCGGATAAAAACACTCCGGGAATACATAATATTTTCTGCTGATTATTTTTCCCATATTCATTTATCTTCATGCTGATTCCTCCCCATGATGCCCTTCTTATATCTTTCTTCACATATCGTCCTGCTGCACGATTTCCCGGATTCGTTCTTCCAAACGTCCTTCTTCGATCATCGTTCTGTCGATGTATTCCACTCCCATCATCCGGCTTCTCTCCGCACAGCGATTCGTTTGATCCGGATTTGAGGTGATCAGGACCGCCTGCCCGTCAATTCCGAAATGATCCGCAAAATACTTGATTTCCAGAAGATGTGCCGTCTCCGGAGCCATCATCTTCGTTGAGATGACATAAGTCTTCAGGTTCCTGGCAGCAATAATATCGATCTCATCGTTGACGGTATGTTCGTCGATGATCCCTTCCTCGCCCAGATTCCAGCTGAATTCGGAATTAATGTTCAAGTCATCGAAAATGCCCATTCCCAGACAGGTAAAGTATACCATGGCTTCCAGAATATTTCCCTCTTCCTGCAGACATGCACGTACCGCCTCGGTCGCATATCGAAATCCGATGCTTTTTCCTCCATCGATTTCCGTAACATCCAGCTTCTGAATCAATCTTTGCTGCATGTCGTTATCACAATCCCCGTATTTTTCCAGGATTTGCAGACATTCTTCCATCACATCGGCATGTGGAAACTTACAGGTCAGATTCACATATAACGTTTTATCCTTTATGATTCCTCCGCCTCTCTCTCCGTTGTCCATAAAAACATACGAATGTTTCAGCGGTTCCCGTTCTGCCAAAGCAACCATTTTTTTAAGGATTTCAGCGGTTTTACCGCTCTTTGTGACAAACTGTACCGGAGTATCATCCTGCTCTCCCGGAAGCCGGCAGGATAAAATCAGGCCTTTTTCCTGGCAGCGGATCAACACCAGATCCAGTCCGGTCAGCATCAAGGCTCTTCCGCTGACGGATATCGTCCGGTAAGATTGTTCTTTGCCGCAATCATCCGAAGATAATGTCAGTACTTTGTCTCGTTCTGCCTGCGCCAGACATCCGATAAAGTTTTTCCATTTTTCTGTACCAATCTCCCGATATGCCTTCCATATATTCTGATATCGGGAACTGAGGCCGAGTATCTCATTTTCTTTTTTTTCAGAATCCATGTTTGCGCCAAACAGATAAAATGTCTCCTCTACCGTAAGATGAATCTTGCGTGCGTACATCTCATCCATCGGATCGTCCAGAGCAATGAACGTTCCATGCTTTACCATCACCCGATGCAGATCTGCGCAGGCCGGATTCCTGCACAATCCGGCACATTCTGCCGCATCCAGTCCGGTGACATCGAGCACAGCCGTATCCTGCACTTTTGCCATATCGGAAAAATCACAGACAGCCAGCTCTATATGACTGCCTCTGGATCGCAGAAATTTCCGGTAAAAATCAGTATGGATCTCTTCCTCCTTCATCCGGACAAATATCACGTTTTCCGGTTCCAGATACAAGGCCGATATGATATTTTTCCAGCGATTTTCTCTGCCCGGCAAAAAGGGACGGATAACGGTATTGATCTTTTTTTCGGAAAGGATCATCGGAATTCCCCGGATGATATCCTCATCCGTCTGTTTATAATCGCGGTATGCGTTGCATTCATGCACCACTTTCATTTTTCTTTCCAGTTCTTTTATATTTTCCCGGACGCCCTGGTTGTATCGGCAGATTTCCTGACAGCACTCCCGAAACTGGCCAAATGCCTGCCTCCAGACCAGTTCGGCATTGCTTTCATGGGCAAACGCTCTCTCCCTGACAATTTCAAGCCAGCGAAATGCCTCGTTCAGCCGCGCATCTTTATACCAGGAGATTTTTCTCTGCAGAATATCACACAGATACCGGATATCCGGTTCCGCTTTCTCCGCCTTTTTACAGGCGATCCGGTGCATTTTCAGACTTTGAAGATCCAGTTCATCCATGCCTTCTTCCTGATTCCAGCCGATATTCTTATCATCCCAATCGTTCTGACTCAATGTTTTCAGTCCGCTTCCATGCCTGGAAGGAACCAGACACGGATGAAGTTTCCGTTCCCGGTCTTTGAAATCATGACTGCCAACGAAACTATATTGTTCCAGTTCGCTGTCTGTCGGTACGTCCCAGCCGTTCATGACCATATAAGCACACCAGTTGGTATGTTCCTGCACACTCAGCTGCTCGATCAGATATCCTTTTTCTGCTTCAGGAGCAAGTACCTTACGATAGAATGTTTCTCCCGGATTTTCACAATCATTTTGGATGCCGGCCACTCCCAGATAATAGCGGATGGACAACGCGCCGCGTACGGAAGAATCCAGATTATAAACATCATTTTCAAACGTTTCCCGGATTTCTTCGTCGGAAGCCCGTTCAAACGTTCCCCGATAATAAAATGCATGCAGCTGCAGTGCCCGCCTCATGATATTTGTGCGGAACAATTCCTCATCATAATAAGAACATTTTTTTACTTCGCTTACCGGCGGAACTACCGCTCCCTGCGGAATGGCATTTTTCGGAATCCGTTCCACATATTCTTTTCCCCAGAGAAACAGGATATACTTTGACTTTATCTCACGGATCCGTGCCGCATTTCTCGCAAACATCGCTGCCCGGCTTCTCTCATACAGCCGAATCTCTGCAAACGGCTCTTCGCAGATTTTTATGCCGGCGCGGATCCGGTCTTCTTCCGTCCATATCATCCGGTCTTCGCGGTAAATATGAACGGTCCGCACAAATGCAGGATTTTCTTTTTTCATTTTTTCGATAAACTCGACCACATCTTCTGCATACAGACGGATCCTCAACTTCATGCCCGGCATGTGCACACAGGAAAATGCTGCTTTAAAAAACTCTTCCCGCATATCGCCGTTTCCACAGATTGCGATATCGAGGATTTCGTTCCCGTTTTCCCTGGAAGTATACTCATAAACCGGCCAATGATCTAAAATATGATACGACTGTATCCTGTGATTTGCCCGAAGATATTCGCTCTTCGGTATAAATTCCTGTGCATCCAGCATTTTTTTCAGCCGGTTCAGATCCCGGCACATCTCTTTTGCCGATGGATAACGTACACGAAATTTTGTGCTCAGCCCTCTGATCAAAATCCGCTTCATCAATTCCTGTATTTCCAGCACTTCATATCCATGCTCTCTGCAGATTTTATCCGCTTCATATCCATCTGAAAATCCCGCCTTCCGCTCTTCCTCCGATGGAAGTCTTCCTGTCAGTAATTCGAAAAAGAGCAGTCCCAGGCAATATACATCCCATGCCGGCTTTAAAAATATATTTTTATTAAGATCAAACCATGTTTCTAACTCTTTTGCTTCCGGAGGTACATATGGCGGTGTCACACGAATGCGGTGAATATGATCCAAATCTTTCCATGGAAGAAGACTGTCAACATCAAACAGCTTGACCGACTGCTGCGACGGTATCCACAAAATATTCGACGGCTTCAGATCCATATACAGATATCCCTGTTCATTTAGCAGCTGAACGGCCTCCGCAGTACGATACATTAGCCACAATTTCTCGTTCAAACTTGTGATCTCCTCTTTCGATATGATCGTTCCCAGATGCATATCACTTAAAATATATACAGAATCTCCGTACTCTGCCATATGATACGGGCGGACCATGATTTCCATCGCTTCACTGTCGGACAGTTTTTGCTGCATTTGATATGCCTGATAAAACCCCTCCCGCCGTTTTCTATATTCTTTATATTCCTTCGTTTCTTCCGGAACAACCAGCCGCGTTCCTTCTCTCCGGATCAGAAAATCAATCTCTTCGGATTCCGGATAAAATTCCTTCATGATCATCCTGGAATTTTCCATTTCATTCCGATACAGGCGGACGATATAGGTCAGACAGGAAGAGCCGCTGCCGATCAGCTCTTCCACAACTGCGGTCTGCCTGTATTTCTGCCCTGACTGTGCATAAAATGTCAATTCCATCTCATCTCCGGCGTTTAACGGTACTCTATTCTGTTGTATTCCCCTCTGTTCGTTTCTGTTCTGCATTTACTATCCTCCACAAATTTCTGAGTGAATCCACCGGTGTATCCGTGGTGATCAGATATGCAAGCAGATATTCATACGGATTTGCCAGATAAAAAGGTATCATTCTACATTGATTCAGATAATCATTTATTTCGTAGATAAAATCAGTATATATAGCCTCATAACGATTTTTAGGATATAAATCCTCTATCTCGTCATCATCCAAACAGAAATTTAAAAAAGCCAGTGTAATAATATCGCATCTCCGTACGAATGATTTTTCCATTTTCTGCCGTTTGATGTTGTCCTCTTTACCTGCCTGTTTTAAAATGTTCGAAAACCGTACACTGGTAATCTCCGTATTGGTAAACCAGATTCCAGGTAAGGGAACATTCTGTTCCGAGTATTGGCTCTCTGTTAATTCTTTTTCACTTCCATATAAATATTGGCGGAAAAGCTCTTTACTGATCGTATCCGTAACTGTTTTTCTCTGAACCGGCTTCTTATTTGTGATAGAAAGAATCCCTTTCGGCTTATTTTCCATATATCGGATTTCTCCGGTTTCTGCAACAATTTTATCCACAGCACTCGTAACCATCGCACAAACCGGAATCTCTGCCGTCGCCCATGCCACACAGGTCTTCCTTGTTTCATACTCAAATCCATCGATGAAAAAAACCGTTCCCGACTGTATCTCCGTGCCGCCCGGACACCGCACACATATTTCTCCACAGGCATACTGTTTTTCACCGGCTTTTCCGACATATTTCAATGTCGTAGCGGTATTCGCGCTTACGATCCCTGCCTTTTTCGCCGCGTCTCCAAGCTGCATTTCCTTTCCCTTTTTTGCATATCCGGGCGTCGCTTTTTTTGAAGATTTTATCTCCTGCTTTTCTTTTCCCTGCACCGGTATCATCACTTCTACAATTTCCTGGAAAGGTAATTTCCTTTCCTCTTCCATTATAAATTCTACACGAATTTTTTCTTTTTCACCTTTTCTCCCTGTTCCAACTTCTTTCTCTGCATAAAATATGGATTTTCCCGGTAAAAGGATTTCCTGTGATGCATCATATGTAATTGTCAGTGTTGTTCTTGCATAGGTATCCCCCCATGTGCTCACAACACGGTCGCTCGCTTTATAACTTAAAAGTGTCTCCCGATGCCTTTCTACGAAACTATTATAAAGCTGAACAAACACTTTTGCCGCCGTTCTCCCATCCGGCAGTGTACTCTTATGTAATGCAAAAAACTCCTGCAATACAGGATCCAAAGTTCCTTTTTCGTATTCATCGTCAGGATATAATCGGCATCCTTCTATCTTCTTTTCTATAATATTGTTCATTCGATCTCTGATTTCAACAGTATTGGAAAAAGAATCCGGCTGATTCACTTCCGCCAATGGATCCAGTGCATTATAATCTCTTATCAGCGCCAGATAACAACGATAATGATCATGATCGCAAAACCGGAGTACGCAATAGATCAGCAGTTCGTCTCGATCATAAAAGTTAAATCCGGCTCTTTTCACTGCTTTTTGCAAAAGCTCTTCCACATCCTCTACCGGAAGTCCCAGTCCCAATCCCAGATCGAACACTCTCTCCGTTGCTTTTTTTTCGAAATTATCCCAGTTTCTGTCCCATTCCGATGTCAGCATCCTGCGGACTTCCTTTTTACTGCATTTCCCAGACGGCATACCATTGTCTCTAAATGCTTTTGCAACTTTCTCTATCAGATCCGCGATATCTGTTTCACTGATCACATAATCTTTGTAAACTTCATCCTTCGGATCTCTGCCTTCCCAAGTATAAAAGAGATAATTCACAAAATACTGATACAGCGGAGTATGATCTGTTTTCTCTAATAGTTCCGCCGTTGATTCAATCTGTACAAACTCTTCCCAGTTCATCTTTTTTTCAGCATAAGCCGCAGTCCAATCCCCTTTATCATCATTTAATGAAGTGGTATGATTCGAAAATACACGTTCTGATCCCATAATCTCCTCCTGTTCATCTGTATTGCTATTTTTAACATTATATCATAGATATTTTTTCTTCGTACAGATAAAACGAAAAAGCAGACAGGCTTTTGACGGCCCATCCGCTTTCTCCTAATCCTATGTTTGTTATTTTAAATTTCAACTTCCGGATGCAAGGACATCCACAGTTTCAATAACTCCAGCTCTGTCTCGCCTTTCTCATATTCGCAGGCATCAGAAGAAAACCATGCTTCCGATACTTCCGGATCATCCGAATAAAACTTCCCTTGCTCCACCAGCGTCTTTCCATCTGAGATATAGAACAGATCTTTCAGTTCATCTTCTTCGAAAAAGTCATATTCCATTTTTCCATAAATCTTCTTCTTTCCTTCTTTATAAGCCGGATATAGAAGATATGCATAAATACCCTGCATCTCATCATTCCACAAAAATGATATCACCATGGAAACTCTGTGACTTTCACAAAGAACAGCGGTTATAACCTTGTCATTCCGGAGCCGCCGATATATGCTGGCTCCCACATCGATCTTTTCTCTGAATACGAACGACTGTAAAGAACCATCTTCCTTATTTATACGGCTCGGCCGGTTTTCTTTGATTTTTAAGATACGAAAGTTTCCAAGCGTTTTTCTTTTCAAAAGATTGAATGAATACAAAGAAAAATATCCTGGTATGTGTTTTCGTTCTTCTTTGGAATATTTCCTCCTCTTCCGTGCCACCTCACGCATTCCCTGCGAATTCTCCCAGATAATCGAACATCTGGCGAATGCATGTGGCGTGAATCTGCTGACAGAATCCGGTAATTTCATCTTTTCTTTTACCACAGATCCTAAAAATGTATAATCCTCCACTTCTTCCAATGTCTGCGGAAGAACGATCGATCCGACATCCACATAGCTCATGGATCCTCTGTTTAATATCATGACGCCTTCCGGCACAACAAGTTTTTCTGTTTTTTTCGAAAACGTATGGTACAACACACCGTCCCGTATATAAAAGTCTCCCCATCGTCCGATGCTCCAAGGAACTCTGTAAAATGATTCCACGCCAAAAATTAATGTGCGATCTGCATCATACTCCCGGTCATCATAGACGAATTTAAAATCTGTCCGATCGGAAATCACATTTTCCAATTTTTCACAATTCCAAAATGCATATGCATGGATGCGGTATAACGAATGCGGCATCACTACTTTTTTCAGATTATTGCAATCTTTGAAAGCATGAATGCCGATTTCCGTAATGCCATCCATGATATGAATTTCTATAATATCCTCACGCACATCTTTCCACGGCGGCGCCGGAT